>NZ_JBSHKH010000055.1:0-50590 GCF_053643595.1 Streptomyces sp. NPDC055506
GCCGCGCCGCAGAGGCGGCGCGCGCCCGCGCCGTGCGCGGGCCTTGATGAAGTAGGGAAAGTCTTACCGCGCCATGATCCCTGGGGCTGGTCCGGGGCTGTCGGCTGCTTGCCCACTGGGTTACCGTGCGATCTATGTCCTCTGCCCTAGACACGCCCCAAGGTGCGGCCGAGCTGGCCGAGTCTCTGCTTCCTCCCCTCGGGAATCGCTGGCTGCACACTCAGGCTGTGGCGGCTCGTGCCAGTGAGGCGTCGGCGGCAGTGTCTGAGGGTGACCGCGATCTGCTCATTGCTGCCGCGTGGCTGCATGACATCGGCTACGCCCCGGAATTGCGGGACACGGGCTTTCATCCCCTCGACGGCGCGCGCTACCTGGAGACGCTTGGTGCGCCGTCCCGGCTCGTGCGCCTGGTCGCTCACCACTCCGGCGCCGTGTACGAGGCTGAGCAGCGCGGCCTGACTGCTGAGCTGGACGTGTACGACCGAGAGGAATCCCCGGTCCTGGACGCGCTGATCTACGCGGACATGACGACCGGCCCGGCCGGTCAGTCCTTCGTCTTCGACAGCCGCATTGATGAGATCTTGGAGCGGTACGAGCCGGGTAGCGAGGTGCACAACGCGATCAGCAAGGCGCGGCCGTACCTCGGCGCCGCTGTCGGTCGGACGCTCGCTCGCCTAGGTGATCAACCGACGTAGGGCCCAGGGCGGTCAGCCAGGCCGTGATCGATCCGCATCCGCATCGACGGATGAATGTTCAGGCTGTCCAGCCGACTGGGATCCACGAACGCCACTTCCTTGCTCTCGCTGCTCGTGCGCAGCTCGCCGCCGACGATGCTTGCTCGGAAGCAGATCGAGAACTGTTGGCGGACCTCGCCGTCGTCGTACGCCATGACGTGAGCAGGGTTGGTGTAGGTGCCGACCAGTCCCGTCACCTCGACGTCGAACCCGGTCTCTTCCTTGGTCTCGCGCACGGCCGCATCGGGTGCCGACTCGCCGACGTCGACCCCGCCGCCGGGCAGGGCCCATAGGTCGTTGTCCGTTTTGTGGATCAGCAGTACTTCCCCGGCGTCGTTGAGGGCCACCGCGGTAACGGACGGCACGATGCTGTTCGCCTTCGGCGCGTTCGGATCGTTGAAGTAGTCGACTCGGGCCATGACTCCAGCGTCGCACGCTCGTCGTCGGCCGGAGACCAGGTGCCGGTTCCGCCGGCGCCCGCAGCCCCGGTCTCCAACGTGTCGGCGCTTGCCTATGCGGGTCGACCGCGCTCCCAGGTGTAGTCGAAGCTGCGCATGTAGTGCCGGAACGTGCGGGCGCCCGGGATGTAGCGGAAGTGCAGCACGGGGTTCTGCCCGGCGGGTGCTCCGAGTACGTGCGGGTTCACCAGCACGTCGTCATCGAACCGGTAGATCGAGTTGTAGAGGATCGTGTCGTGCAACCGGACTTCGACGCCGGGCGTCGTCATCGCCGGTTCGAGGTAGCGCCGCGTGATCCGGGCACGTGCGGCCAGGTCGCCCCCTATGCCTTCCTCTTCACCTCGCTGGCGGACCATCTCGGAGTCCGGATCGCCAAGCAGGACACGAACCTGGGCCCCGGCCTTGGCCTTCTCTGCTAGCTGGTCCGGCAGGTCGGGGTGGTTGTCGAAGAGGAACAGCCCTGCGTACACGAGGATGTCCACCTGGTCCTTCGCCTTTTCGATCAGCGATGACCACAGTGCTGCCGGAACCGCGCCCCGGTGGGGGTAGTACGTGATCAGCTCGGATGTGCTGGCGGACTCGGCCTGCTTCTCGACGGTGGGCCAGAGGTAGACCTCATCGGCACCGAGGAAGCTCGCGGCCTTCCAGCGGTGTCCCCGGTGCGGTGTGCGGTTGGTCGTGATCCAGCGTTCCACGCTCTTGGGGTCCACCCCGACGTGCTGAGCCAGGGACTGGATGGTCTCGCCCTTCGCTGAAATCGCCGCGCGCAGACGCTCGTTCGCCATGGCTGCCCTCTCGTAGGACCTCTCGGGGACGTTTTGACGATAACTCAGACGTCCCTAAACGTCCATACGGACCGTGATACGTCCACTGCCTCTCGCGGTCTCCTGATCTCACCGGCGCTTCCGTCGGTTCGAACAGCCCTCCAAATTCAGGAGACAGACCATGCGTCAGATTCCCGTCGACACCGCCAACGCGACCGTGATGGTTGCCAAGGCTCCGCAGCCCAAGGTCAAGGACCGGCGTACCGGTGAGATCGCCCTCGACAAGGACGGCGTGACGCTGATGACCGTGGAGGTCATGTTCTCCACGCCGGATGAGGTGGAGATCCTCAAGCTGACCGTTCCGCAGCCCGGCGTCTCCGAGGACCTGACCATGGGCACCCCGGTCGCCCTGACGGGCCTGGTCGCCTCGGCGTGGGAGAACGAGTTCAACGGTCAGAAGCGCCACGGGATCGCGTTCCGCGCGGTCGCCGTCACCTCGCTGGCCGCCACCGGCTCGGCATCCGAGGCGGCCTGATCATGACCTGGTTCATGGTCGCTGTGGCTGTGGTCGTCGCCGCTGCGGGTCTCCTGCGGTGGCGGCGCCCCGCCTGGTACTGGCTGACCTTCGGGGTCCTCCTCGCCACGGTGCGGGTTCTGGTTCGCTACGCCTCGGTCATGGACGCCTGCGGGCTGACGGTCCCGCCTTCGCGCTGGCGGCTGGCTCTGGCCCGGGTGGCTAACCGGCCGGTGCCGGAGTCCCGCCCGCCGCGCATCCTGCGGCTGCGGCCCACCCGGACTGGCCTGGTCCTGCGGCTGAAGCTTCGGCCCGGCCAGGACGCCTTCGACGTGGCGGCCTCGACGGACCGGCTGCGCCATTCCTTCGGGATGTACGGCGTGACCTCCCGGGAGGTTCGCTCCGGCGTCGTTGAGGTGCGGATGACCGGCTATGACGTGCTCAAGCAGGTCCAGATGCCCGCGAAGGTCGACCCTGCCCCGATGCGGGTTCCCGTCGCGCTGCGGGAGGACGGCTCGGTGCACTACCGCGACTACCGCGCCGTCCCGCACGGTCTGACGCTCGGGGCCACGGAGTCCGGCAAGTCGGTCTACCAGCGCAACCTGGTGGCCGGTCTGGCCCCGCACCACGTCGCTCTGGTCGGCATCGACTGCAAGCAGGGGGTAGAGCTGTTCCCGCTGGCCCGCCGGTTCTCCGCGCTGGCCGACAACCCGGACACCGCGCTGGAGCTGCTGGAAGCGCTGGTTGGGCACATGGGGGAGGTGTACCAGCTGATCCGGGCTGAGCAGCGCATCAGTGTCGCTGTGCCGGATGCGGAGATCGCCGCCGACATCTGGGACCTGCCGACCGATCTGCGTCCCGTGCCGGTCGTGGTCCTGGTCGACGAGGTCGCCGAACTCGCCCTGTTCGCCAGTAAGGAGGAGGAGAAGCGCCGGGACCGGATCATCACTGCCCTGGTCCGTCTCGCCCAGCTCGGCCGCGCGGCCGGGATCTACCTGGAGATCTGCGGGCAGCGCTTCGGCTCCGAACTCGGCAAGGGCATCACCATGCTCCGCGCCCAGCTCACCGGCCGTACCGCCCACCGCGTCAACGACGAGACCTCCGCCAACATGGCCTTCGGTGACATCTCCCCGGACGCCGTCCTGGCCGCCATCCAGATACCCGCCGAGACACGCGGAATAGCGATCGCCGGGGACTCCACCGGGGGCTGGCACCGCATCCGCGCCCCGCACACCTCGCTGCGCCAGGCCGTGAATACCTGCAACAGGTACGCCGACCGCACCCCGGACGTGCCCGCCCTGGCGGCCTACCGGCCCGCGACTGGCTCTCTGCCCTCGGCCCGGGTGCCGCTGTCCAAAGCAGCCCCCGCCACGGCCTGACTCTTCCCGCTTAACCGGTCGGCGTGACCGCTTCGCGCCAGGTCCCTACCCCCGCCATGCCTCACGAGAGGAAGGAACCGTGATGACTCGCCCCGCTCTCCGCGTCGACGCCGTCCTGGTCCAGGCCGTCATCGCCGGGGCGCTGTCCTTCGCCCACCTGCACGACCTGGCCGCCGCTGCCGGACAGGACGGCTGGAAGGCCTGGGCCTACCCGATCTCGGTGGACCTGCTCCTGGTCGCCTCCTGGCGGCGACTGCGTTCGCACGGCCCGTCCCGGCTGGCCTGGTGCTGGTTCGTGATCGCCCTGGTCGCCTCGCTCGGCGCCAACGTCGCTACCGCTGGACTCCTCGACCTCGACCACGTCCCGGCCTGGCTGCGGATCCTCGTAGCCGCCTGGCCCGCGCTGGCGTTCATGGGCGGAACGCTGCTTGCCCACTCGGCCACCGACCGGGTGCCGGAACCGCCGGCACCCGCAGCCCCGGTCACCGAGCCGGACCCTGAGCTGGTCACCGAGACCGAACCGGAGCCCGAGCTGATCCCGGCTGTCGACGACACCCCGGCCCTTCCGGCTGCCGAGCCCGCCCTGGCCGAGCCCGCCCCGGCCGAGCCTGCTCCGGCTGTGCCGGTCCCGGCCGCGCTGGTCGACCACGCCCGCAAGGTCGCTGACGACCACCGCACCCGTACCGGTACGCCGATCGACACCGACACCCTGCGCGCCCGCCTCGGCGTCCCGCCCCAGCTGGCCGACGCCATCGCCGCCCAACTCACGTGACATCGACGGGAGACACGCCATGACCAGTGACCCGGCCGACCTGACCGCCGCCGACCACCTTGACGCCGCCCGCGAGATGACCGCCGCGAACCGGCCCTTCCTCGCGCACCTGCTCGCCGAGGAAGCCGCCCGCCGCACCGCCAACCCGGCCACCGCCGCCGGGATCCGCGCCGCCTTCCCCAACCCGGCCCCGTCCCGAGAGGAGACCGACTGATGCCCGCCCGCGACCACTTCCACTCCGTGATGCGCATCGGACCCGTGCAGATCGGCACCCACCGCGACCGCCACGGCCAGACCAAGTACGCCGCCGTGTGCACCGCCGACCGCTGCGGCTGGTCCTCCGACTACTCCAGCCAGTCCGCCGCCCAGCTCGCCGCCCGCACCCACCGCTGCAAGGTCCGCTGAGGGAGGCCACCGCCGTGGAAGTACCGCTCTGGCTCGCACTGCTCGTCGTCGGCTACCTCGGCGTCAAGCTCATCCGCCCGCCCGCCTGGCTCATCGCCGTCTTGCTGCTCGGCGGCTTCCTCCTCGCCGACAGCGTCCTTGCCCCTGCCATCGACACCCTCGTCAAGTAACCGCTGCCGGAAGGGAGTTCACCGATGTTCCGTCCGAAGATCCCGACCATGCCCACGCCGACCGGCCACGTCACGCCGCCCGCCGTGGTCGAGCCGACCACCATCGTCCCGGCCGTCCAGACCCCGCTGCCCGCTCCGGTGGCCCCGGCCCCCGCGCCCGCACGGCCGACGGTGCAGCTCACCCCCGGCACCGCCCTGGCTCTCGTCGGCGGCGGCACTGCCGTGGTCCTGGTCGTCGGCGCCGTCCTGGTCTCCATGCTCCTGGCGGTCGCCATCACCGGCGCCTCGGTCGCCGTCTGCGCCGTCGTCCTGCGCTCGCTGCTCGCCTCGGAGATGAAGCGGCGCTGACCGGCCCCCGGAGCGGCCTCAACCGCCAAGTCTCGTCCGCTCCGGGCGCCGTCCCTGTCCGATCTCGCAACCGGAAGGAACGTCCAGCATGACCGACCGCACCGCACCCGCGCCCCGCATCTGCCCGAACTGCGACGGCTTCGCCACCGCCGCCATTACCACCGGCGGCCGCGACCGGCACGGCCACCTGCGGACCATCCCCGTCGGCTGCCGGGCCTGCAACGGCCTGGGCGCCGTCCAGCCCCGCCCCGTGCGGGAGGGCGCCCGTGCCTGACACGCTGCTCGACCCGACCACCCTCGGCGACCTGCTGAGGGTGGCTTCGGCCTCCGACTTCGACCGCTGGCACGAGCAGATCCGCCGCACCGGCGGCTGCGCCGACCCCATCCACCTCACCGGCTGGACGCTCCACAAGGACAAGACCACCGGCGAGACCCTGCACCACTACTCCACCGAGAACGAGCCGGGCGGACGCCTTCGCGTCGCCTGCGGCAACCGCCGGGCGTCCCGTTGCCCGTCCTGCGCCTGGACGTACGCGGGCGACACCTACCACCTCATTCGCGCGGGCCTGGCCGGGGACGACCGACGCGACATCCCCGCCACCGTCCGCGACCACCCCCGCGTCTTCGCCACCCTCACGGCCCCCTCCTTCGGCCCAGTCCACAACCGACCCGACCGAGGAGTCTGCCGCTGCGGCAACCACCACACCGCTGACGATCCCGCCCTCGGCACGGCCCTCGACCCGGCCACGTACGACTACTCGGGCGCCGTGCTGTTCAACAACCACGCCGGACAGCTCTGGCAGCGCTTCACCAACCGGCTCCGCCGCGAGATCGCCGCCCGCGCCGGCATAACCCAACGCGAGCTGAAGGAGTGCGCCCGCCTCTCCTACGGCAAGGTCGCCGAGTTCCAGAAACGCGGCGCCCTGCACTTCCACGCCGTGATCCGCATCGACGGCCCCGACGGACCCGAGACCACCCCGCCGCCCTGGGCGACGGTCGACCTCCTCGCCGACGCCATCCGAGCAGCCGCCGCACACTCCTACACCTCGACCTCTGTCCCGGCCGCCGAGGACCAACCGGCCCGCACCTTCCGCTGGGGGAGCCAGCTCGATGTCCGGCCCGTGAAGGCCTTCGGTGACGGCTCCGACATCACCGAACAGGCCGTCGCCTCCTACGTGGCCAAGTACGCCACCAAGGCCGCCGAGAACACCGGCACCCTCGACCGCCGCATCGGCGAACTCGCCGAACTCGACCGCCACAAGGTCCCCGACCACACCCGCCGCCTCATCGAGGCCTGCAAGCAGCTCGACCCGCTCTACCCCGACCGGCGCCTATGGGCCTGGGCTCACATGCTCGGCTTCCGCGGCCACTTCTCCTCCAAGTCCCGCCGCTACTCCACCACCCTCGGCACCCTCCGCCAGGCCCGCGCCGACTACCGCGCCGCCCAGGAACACGCCGCCCTCGGCCTGGAGGACCGCGAGCCGGACACCGTCCTCGTCCTGGCCGACTGGCAATACGCCGGACACGGCCACACCCCCGGCGAATCCGCCCTCGCCGCCACCATCGCCCGCGACCTCCAGCTCAACCGCGAAACCGCCCGCGAAGCCCTAAGTGACCAGCTCTCCATGGAAGGAGCCGCAGCGTGAAAGACCGTTACCTCAGCGTCGACCAGGTCGCCGAACTCCTCGGCACGACCGTGCGCTTCCCCCGGCGCCTGATCGAAGAGCGCCGCATCACGTACGTGAAGGTCGGCCGCCACGTCCGGATACCCGAGAGCGCGGTTCGCCAGTTCATCGACGTCAACACGGTGCAGCCGCGGCGGCGTGGAGCAGTCCTTCGGGGGGTGGCTGCCTGATGGCACAGAAGCGCCGGCACTTCGGCCGGGTCCGCAAGCTTCCGTCCGGTCGCTACCAGGCTCGCTACCTTGGCCCCGATGGGCAGCTTCGGCCTGCGCCCCACACGTTCCGCACCAAGAAGGATGCCGACGACTGGCTTGCCGACAAGCAGACCGAGCTGCGGCGCGGCGACTGGCACGACCCCGACGCCGGGAAGGTGGCGTTCGGCGAGTACGCCGCTGCCTGGATCAAGGAACGCGAGCTGACCACCACGACTCGGCAGCTCTACGGCTCGCTCCTGCGGCACCACCTCGAACCCGCCTTCGGGGTCGTCAACGTCGCGGAGATCTCGCCCCCGCTCGTGCGACGCTGGCGCGCTGACAAGCTCGCCTCTGGCACTGGCCCGACCACGGTCGCCAAGGCCTACGCCTTGCTGCGCGCGATCATGGGCACGGCTGTCGCCGACCAGATGATCAGGCGCAACCCGTGCACGATCAAGGGCGCCAGCACCGTGCACACCCCTGAGCGGCCGACCGCCACCGTGCAGGAGGTCTACGACCTGGCCGAGGCCATGCAGCCCCGATACCGGGCGCTCGTGCTGATGGCCGGATTCCTCGGCCTGCGCTGGGGTGAGCTGATCGGCCTGAACCGCCGTGACATCGACCTCGACCATGGCGCCGTACGAGTCCGCCGGGCCGTCGCCGAGCTGTTCAACGGCCAGCGCGAGATCAAGGCACCCAAGAGCGCTGCGGGCAAGCGCACCGTGGCTATCCCGCCCGCGATCATCCCGGACATCCTTGACCACCTGGAGCGGTACGCCGAGCCGGGCGCCGACGGCCGTGTCTTCATCGGTGCCAAGGGAGCGACTCCACGCCGGAACCACTTCAACCGGCTGTGGCGCAAGGCCAGTGCAGATGCCGGGATCAAGAACCTGCATTTCCATGATCTCCGGCACACGGGCAACACCCTCGCCGCGTCGACCGGGGCCAGCACGCGAGAGCTGATGTCCCGCATGGGCCACAGCACGGCCCGGGCCGCGCTGATCTACCAGCACGCAAGCGCCGAACGTGACCGGCTGATCGCCGACGCCCTGAGCGCCCTCGTCGACAAGGGCCGGAAGACCAAGAGGAAGCAAGATCCAAAGCGGAAGGGGCACGCGGGGGACACGGCGGACTGAACGCGCCCTCTACAAACGATCAGGGCCAGGCGGAGGAATGATCCTCTGACCTGGCCCTGAGTCGTATGGAGCGGGCGACGGGAATCGAACCCGCGTAGCTAGTTTGGAAGACTAGGGCTCTACCATTGAGCTACGCCCGCACGGTGCGCGCCGCAGGTCGGGTGACCGCGGCACGCAAGCATCGTAGCGGGTTGTGCGCCCTCGTCGCACACCGCATTCGCAACCGGACCCTCCCGGCGCCGACGCTGCGGAAATGCGGCGGCCGTACGGCCTTGCGCCATGTACCCTACGTGTCGCACCAGACGGGGTGTGGCGCAGCTTGGTAGCGCGTCCGCTTTGGGAGCGGAAGGCCGTGGGTTCAAATCCCGCCACCCCGACCAGCCACCCGATCATCTCGAGTCACTTGGGATGATCGCCTTCCGGTCACTCGTGTGATCGCCTTTTGGGCGGTGTAGTCGCTGCCGTTACTATGCAAGCTGCACGCCCGTGTGTCTCAGCGTCTGAAGTCTCCGGGCGGCGAAATCCGCCGGGCCGCTCTGGCCCCGGCAGAACCCAAGAAGTCAGCCACAAGGAGACCGAACCGTGAAGAGCGCCGTGGAGACCCTGAACCCGACTCGGGTTCGGCTCACTGTCGAGGTGCCCTTCGAGGAGCTCAAGGACAGCCTCGACGCGGCGTACAAGAAGATCAACCAGCAGGTCACGGTGAAGGGCTTCCGCAAGGGCAAGGTCCCGGCCCGGGTCATCGACCAGCGGTTCGGCCGCGGTGCGGTGCTGGAGGAGGCCGTCAACGACGCGCTGCCGAAGTTCTACACCGACGCGGTCAACGAGGCCGAGCTGAACCCGCTGGGCCAGCCCGAGGTCGACATCACGGAGCTGAAGGACGGCGAGACGCTGAACTTCACCGCCGAGGTCGACATCCGCCCCTCCATCGAGATCCCGGACTACTCCGGCATCGAGGTCGAGGTCGACGCGGTCGAGGTCACCGAGGAGGACGTCGACAAGGCGGTCGAGGAGCTGCGCGAGCGCTTCGCCTCCACCGCCCCGGTCGAGCGTGCCGCCGAGGACGGCGACGTCGTGACGATCGACCTGGAGGCCAAGGTCGAGGGCGAGGTCCTGGAGGACGGCGTCGCGGACGGCGTGTCCTACACCATCGGCTCCGGCGAGCTGCTGGACGGCATCGACGACGCCGTGAAGGGCCTGGAGGCCGGTGGCGAGGCCACCTTCACCTCCGAGCTCAAGGGCGGCTCGGCGGCCGGCAAGGAGGCCGAGGTCACCGTCAAGGTCACCCAGGTCGCCAAGCGTGAACTGCCCGAGCTGGACGACGAGTTCGCGCAGCTCGCCTCCGAGTTCGACACCATCGAGGAGCTGCGGGCCGACAGCCGCAAGCGCCTGGAGAACATGAAGCAGTACGACCAGGCCACGCAGGCCCAGGAGCGCGTCCTGGAGAAGCTGCTCGAGCTGGTCGAGGTGCCGGTCCCGGACAAGCTGCTCGAGGACGAGGTCAACACCCGCAAGCACAACCTCGAGCACCACCAGCTCGGCCAGATGGGTCTCGACCTCGAGAAGTACCTCGAGATCCAGGGCAAGACCGCCGAGGAGTTCGACGCCGAGACCAAGGAAGCCGCGGTCAAGGGCATCAAGACGCAGTTCGTCCTCGACGAGCTCGTCAAGCAGGAGAAGCTGAACGTCAGCCAGGAGGAGCTCACCGAGCACCTCATGCGGCGCGCCGCCTCCTCCGGCATGTCGCCCGACCAGTTCGCCCAGGCCGTCGTCGAGGGCGGCCAGGTTCCGCTCCTGGTCGGCGAGGTCGCCCGCGGCAAGGCCCTGGCCGTCGTGGTCGAGAAGGCCGCGGTCAAGGACACCAACGGCGAGGTCGTCGACCTCGACGACGAAGAGGACGAGACCGAGGCCACGGAGGCCTCCGCCGAGGAGACCCCGGCCGAGTCCGCCGAGGAGAAGACCGAGGGCTGAGCCCCGGTAGCGGTGAGTTCGTGAGGAAGGCCCTGGGGCATGCCCCAGGGCCTTCCTGTTGTCCCAAGAGGCAGCGCAACCTCAGGGGGCGCGGGGAACTGCGCGACAAGCCCCCACGTACCCGCGGCCGCCCACACCCCGAAACCACTCCCGGCCCAGCCGCGCAGCGCTACGCCCCCGGCGAACACTCCCATCTCCGGGATTCCCCGAAGGGACCCGCGCGTTAGGGTCCATGAATACGAGGGCAGTGGAGTCTGCGAACGGCTCCAGCCCGCAGGGAAACGTGAGACGGCCCGGCGCCGTCGTAAGACGAGCAGGTGGATACGTGACGAATCTGATGCCCTCAGCCGCCGGCGACCCTTCCATCGGTGGTGGCCTCGGAGACCAGGTCTACAACCGGCTGCTCAACGAGCGGATCATCTTCCTCGGCCAGCCGGTCGACGACGACATCGCCAACAAGATCACCGCACAGCTGCTGCTCCTTGCCTCCGACCCGGAGAAGGACATCTACCTGTACATCAACAGCCCCGGCGGTTCGATCACGGCCGGCATGGCGATCTACGACACCATGCAGTACATCAAGAACGACGTGGTGACCATCGCCATGGGCCTCGCGGCCTCGATGGGCCAGTTCCTGCTCAGCGCGGGTACCCCCGGCAAGCGCTTCGCCCTGCCGAACGCCGAGATCCTGATCCACCAGCCCTCCGCCGGCCTGGCGGGCTCGGCCTCGGACATCAAGATCCACGCCGAGCGGCTGCTGCACACCAAGAAGCGCATGGCCGAGCTGACCTCGCAGCACACCGGCCAGACGATCGAGCAGATCACCCGCGACTCGGACCGCGACCGCTGGTTCGACGCCTTCGAGGCCAAGGACTACGGCCTCATCGACGACGTGATGACGACGGCCGCAGGTATGCCGGGCGGCGGCGGCACCGGGGCCTGAGAGGTCCCCACGGGGCCTGTGGAGCCCCGTGAGGCCCCCGGAGCCCTCCCGGGCCCCAGCGACCCCAGACAGCCCCAGCCGACCGCCTCAGCCCTTTTCAGGAGACACCGTGAACCAGTTCCCCGGCAGTGGGATCTACGACCGTATGCACGCCGTGCAGGACATGAACGCCTCGCAGGGCCGCTACACCGGCCCGCAGGCCGAGTCCCGCTACGTCATCCCCCGCTTCGTCGAGCGCACCTCCCAGGGCATCCGCGAGTACGACCCGTACGCGAAGCTCTTCGAGGAGCGCGTGATCTTCCTCGGCGTCCAGATCGACGACGCCTCCGCCAACGACGTCATGGCGCAGCTGCTGTGCCTGGAGTCGATGGACCCCGACCGTGACATCTCGGTGTACATCAACAGCCCCGGCGGCTCCTTCACGGCGCTCACCGCGATCTACGACACGATGCAGTACGTGAAGCCGGACATCCAGACGGTCTGCATGGGCCAGGCCGCCTCCGCCGCCGCCGTCCTGCTGGCCGCCGGTACGCCGGGCAAGCGCATGGCCCTGCCGAACGCGCGCGTGCTGATCCACCAGCCGTACAGCGAGACCGGCCGTGGTCAGGTGTCCGACCTGGAGATCGCCGCGAACGAGATCCTCCGGATGCGCTCGCAGCTGGAGGAGATGCTGGCCAAGCACTCCACCACGCCGGTCGAGAAGATCCGTGACGACATCGAGCGCGACAAGATCCTCACGGCCGAGGACGCGCTGAGCTACGGACTGATCGACCAGATCATCACCACCCGGAAGATGGACAACTCGAGCCTGCGCTGAGGCGAGAGGCTGTATCGTCTGCCGCCCCTTGGCACGGTTTGGCACGGTCCACGTCAAAGTGAACCGCGCCAAGGGGGGCCCGAACGAGGGGCCCGGCAAGGTACCGTCGGACATAAGGCTGCACCAGGAGCCGCTGGACGTGGACGTCCAGTCGTCTCCCAGGCGAAGGGGAAGCACACCGTGGCACGCATCGGTGACGGCGGCGATCTGCTCAAGTGCTCGTTCTGTGGCAAGAGCCAGAAGCAGGTCAAGAAGCTCATCGCAGGGCCCGGTGTGTACATCTGCGACGAGTGCATCGACCTCTGCAACGAGATCATCGAGGAAGAGCTCGCGGAGACCAGCGAGGTGCGCTGGGAGGAACTCCCGAAGCCCCGCGAGATCTACGAGTTCCTCGAGGGTTACGTGGTGGGTCAGGAGGCCGCCAAGAAGGCCCTCTCCGTAGCGGTGTACAACCACTACAAGCGCGTCCAGGCCGGTGAGAACGGCGGGGCGAACGGCCGTGACGACGCCATCGAGTTGGCGAAGTCCAACATCCTCCTCCTCGGCCCCACGGGCTCCGGCAAGACCCTCCTCGCGCAGACCCTCGCGCGCATGCTGAACGTCCCCTTCGCGATCGCCGACGCCACGGCGCTGACGGAGGCGGGATACGTCGGCGAGGACGTCGAGAACATCCTCCTCAAGCTGATCCAGGCCGCCGACTACGACGTCAAGAAGGCCGAGACCGGGATCATCTACATCGACGAGATCGACAAGGTCGCGAGGAAGAGTGAGAACCCGTCGATCACGCGTGACGTGAGCGGCGAGGGCGTCCAGCAGGCCCTGCTGAAGATCCTGGAGGGCACCACGGCCTCGGTCCCGCCGCAGGGCGGCCGCAAGCACCCCCACCAGGAGTTCATCCAGATCGACACGACGAACGTGCTGTTCATCGTGGGCGGTGCCTTCGCCGGGCTTGAGAAGATCATCGAGTCCCGGGCGGGTGCCAAGGGCATCGGCTTCGGCGCGCAGATCCGCTCCAAGCGCGAGATGGAGTCCAAGGACCAGTTCCAGGAGGTCATGCCGGAGGACCTGGTCAAGTTCGGCATGATCCCCGAGTTCATCGGTCGGCTCCCGGTCATCACCTCGGTCCACAACCTCGACCGCGAGGCCCTGCTGCAGATCCTCGTCGAGCCGCGCAACGCGCTCGTCAAGCAGTACCAGCGCCTCTTCGAACTCGACGGTGTGGAGCTGGACTTCGAGCGCGAGGCCCTCGAGGCCATCGCCGACCAGGCGATCCTCCGCCAGACCGGCGCGCGTGGCCTGCGGGCCATCATGGAGGAGGTCCTCCAGGGCGTGATGTACGAGGTCCCGTCCCGCAAGGACGTCGCCCGCGTCGTCATCACGGCGGACGTCGTCCAGTCGAACGTCAACCCGACGCTGATCCCGCGGGACGCGCGGGGGCGGGGGCCGGGCGAGCAGAAGACGGCGTAGTCACCCACCGCACGCGAAAGGCGCCCAGCACTGCTGCTGGGCGCCTTCGTCGTTGTCTGCCTCAGGCTGCGACGCGGACTTCCCCACGGACCTTGGTGGTGAGGTCGATCGCCACGTCCTTGGTGACGCCCCGCGCCGCCTCACCCGGCGACACGAGGGCGATCGTGCTGTAGTCGGCCCACGCGCAGAACCAGTTGGTCTTCTCCTGCTTGGTCCGCTCGTCCTGCGCCTTGACCGACTGGCACTTCATGACCGCGCCGTCGAGGTCCGCCTCCTCGGGCTCGCCGATCAGCTCGGGCTTGCTGGACCCGGAGGCGGATTCCTTCTCGGAGGACTTCTTGAAGTTGGCGAGGAACAGGTCCAGCGTCGCCTCCGGGTCGGAGATCTCACCGTAGGCACCGGCCACCGTGAGCGTCTTGGCCGACGCCATCTTGGCCGCGGACGACGGGTCGTCGGGGTCGTACTCGCTCAGGTCCACGTTGGAGTAGAGGGCCGCCGACGTCTTGGCGTTCTTCACGCCGCTCTTCTCCAGCTCCGACTTCTCGTTCTCACCGGTGGTCTGCCCGTCCTTCGTGGTGCGCTTGTACTCGCTGAGCACGGTCGACGGTGTCGTCAGCTTGTGCGGCCCGTCGTCCTCGAGGCCACCACCCCCGCCGATCACGAAGTACGCGCCCACAGCGAGGGCCGCCACGACTGCGACCGCGCCGAGGATGATGCCCGTCTTCTTCTTGCCGCCGCCCGGCGCCGGGGGCTGCGGGACGCCGTAGGGGGCCTGGCCGTAGGGCGGCTGCGGCTGCTGGCCGTACGGGGGCTGCTGGCCGTAGGGGCCGGGCTGCTGGGGCGGGGCACCCTGCGGGTAGCCGTAACCCGGCTGGGGCGGAGGGGCCTGCTGGGGGTAGCCGTAGCCGGGCTGGGGCGCCTGCGGCGGCTGGCCGTACGGACCGGGCTGGCCGTACGGTCCGGGCTGCTGAGGCTGCTGCCCGCCGTACGGGCCCGGCTGGTTGTAGCTCATGTTCTGGGTTCCCCTCCAGATGCTTATGTGTTCCAGACATCCTGGCGCAGACCCGTCGTGTGCATGGCATCGGGGCCCCCACCGTTACAAAGCAAACGCGTTTCGGGACAGGGGAGTGACACCTCTAAACTGACCCCCGTGACCGAGAACGCTCAGCAGCAGCCACCAGCGCCCAGCACCGACCTGCCGACCCAGTACGCGCCGGCCGACGTAGAGGGGCCGCTGTACGAGCGCTGGGTAGAGCGGGGTTACTTCGAGGCGGACGAGAAGAGCGACAAGCCGCCGTACACCGTCGTCATCCCGCCGCCGAACGTCACGGGCAGCCTGCACCTCGGGCACGCCTTCGAGCACACCCTCATCGACGCCCTGACGCGTCGTAAGCGCATGCAGGGCTTCGAGACGCTCTGGCAGCCGGGCATGGACCACGCCGGTATCGCCACACAGAACGTCGTCGAGCGGGAGCTCGCCAAGGAGGGCAAGTCGCGGCACGACCTGGGCCGTGAGGCCTTCGTCGAGCGGGTCTGGCAGTGGAAGGGCGAGTCCGGCGGCCAGATCAGCGGCCAGATGCGCCGGCTCGGCGACGGTGTCGCCTGGTCCCGTGAGCGCTTCACCATGGACGAGGGCCTGTCCCAGGCCGTCCAGACCATCTTCAAGCGGCTCTACGACGACGAGCTGATCTACCGCGCCGAGCGCATCATCAACTGGTGTCCCCGGTGTCTGACGGCCATCTCGGACATCGAGGTGGAGTACCAGGACGACGACGGCGAGCTCGTCTCCATGAAGTACGGCGACGGGGACGACACCATCGTCGTCGCCACCACCCGCGCCGAGACCATGCTCGGTGACACGGCCGTCGCCGTTCACCCCGAGGACGAGCGCTACAAGCACCTCATCGGCAAGCTGGTCAAGCTGCCGCTGACCGACCGCTCCATCCCGGTCGTCGCCGACGAGCACGTCGACCCGGAGTTCGGCACGGGCGCCGTCAAGGTGACCCCGGCGCACGACCCGAACGACTTCGAGATCGGCCAGCGCCACGACCTCCCGGCCCTGACGGTCATGGACGAGCACGCGGTCATCACGGCCCACGGCCCCTTCCAGGGCCTGGACCGCCTGGAGGCCCGCTCGGCCATCGTCGCCGCGCTGCGCGCCGAGGGCCGGATCGTCGCCGAGAAGCGGCCGTACGTCCACTCCGTCGGCCACTGCTCGCGCTGCAAGACCACCATCGAGCCGCGGCTGTCCATGCAGTGGTGGGTCAAGGTCGGTCCGCTCGCGAAGGCGGCCGGTGACGCCGTCCGCGACGGGCGCGTCAAGATCCATCCGCAGGAGATGGAGAAGCGCTACTTCGACTGGGTCGACAACCTCCACGACTGGTGCATCTCGCGGCAGTTGTGGTGGGGTCACCGGATTCCGGTCTGGTACGGCCCGAACGGCGAGGTCGTCTGCGTCGGCCCCGACGAGGAGCCGCCCGGCACCGAGGCCGATGGCTGGCGCCAGGACACCGACGTCCTCGACACCTGGTTCTCCTCCGGCCTGTGGCCGTTCTCCACGATGGGCTGGCCCGAACAGACCGAGTCGCTCGCGAAGTTCTACCCGAACTCCGTCCTGGTCACCGGCTACGACATCCTCTTCTTCTGGGTCGCCCGGATGATGATGTTCGGCCTCTACGCGATGGACGGCACCCCGCCGTTCCACACCATCGCCCTGCACGGCATGGTCCGCGACCAGTTCGGCAAGAAGATGTCGAAGTCCTTCGGCAACGCGGTCAACCCGCTGGACTGGATGGACAAGTACGGCAGCGACGCCCTGCGCTTCACCCTGGCCCGGGGTGCCAACCCCGGCGTCGACGTCCCGATCGGCGAGGACTGGGTCCAGGGGTCCCGCAACTTCGCCAACAAGATCTGGAACGCGACGCGCTTCGCGATGATGAACGGCGCGACGGTGGACGGCCCGCTGCCGGACGCGTCGAAGATGTCGTCGACCGACCGCTGGATCCTCTCCCGCCTCAACTCGGTCGTCGCCGAAGTCGACGCGTTCTACGAGGACTACCAGTTCGCGAAGCTGTCCGACGCCCTGTTCCACTTCGCGTGGGACGAGGTCTTCGACTGGTACGTCGAGCTGTCCAAGACGACGTTCCAGGCGGGCGGGGAGGCGGCCGAGGTCAGCAAGCGGGTCCTCGGCGAGGTCCTCGACGTCACGCTGAAGCTGCTGCACCCGGTGGTTCCCTTCGTCACCGAGACGCTGTGGACCACGCTCACCGGCGGCGAGTCGGTCGTCATCGCCGAGTGGCCGAGCGACAGCGGTTTCCGTGACAAGGGTGCCGAGCAGGAGATCGAGTCGCTCCAGTCGGTCATCACCGAGGTCCGCCGCTTCCGCGCCGACCAGGGCCTCCAGCCCGGCCAGCGGGTCCCGGCCCGGCTGACGCTGGACGGCACGCCGTTCGCGACCCACGAGGCCGCCATCCGGCAGCTGCTCCGCCTCCAGCCGGAGGGCGACGCCTTCACGGCCACGGCGACCCTGCCGGTCGCCGGCGCCGAGGTCGCCCTCGACCTCTCCGGCACGATCGACGTCGCGGCGGAGCGCAAGCGCCTCGCGAAGGACCTCGCGGCCGCGGAGAAGGAGACCGCCCAGGCGACCGGGAAGCTCGGCAACGAGGCGTTCCTGGCGAAGGCCCCCGACCACGTCGTGGACAAGATCCGCACCCGCCTCGCCAAGGCGGAGGAGGACATCGCCCGCATCCAGGCGCAGCTGGAGCGCCTGCCGCAGGCGTAAAAGGTTCGTACGGTCGTGGCGGCCCCGGTGCTGTCAGCGCCGGGGCCTCCATGTGGTTAGGGGCGCGGGGAACTGCGCGACCAGCCCCCACGGACCCGCACCCGCCCACAGCGAACAATGTCACTGCCCCTCCGTAGACTGGGCCCCGTGAGCGAGCTCCCTCCAGACCACAACGCCGACGACCAGCCCGACCCCCTCGACAGCTTCGAGGAGATCATCGCGGAGGAAACCGACCGCGACCCCGACCTCGCGGTCATCGAGGCCGGCAGCCGAACCCTCCGCACCCAGGGCGGCCCGCCCGAGGCCGACATCCCGACCCGGCCCGCCGACCCCGAGGTGGACAAGGCCCTGCGCGAGGTCGAGGCGGAGCTCGCCACGCGCTGGGGCGAGACCAAGCTGGAGCCCTCCGTCAGCCGTATCGCCGCGCTGATGGACGTGCTGGGCGAGCCGCAGCGCTCGTACCCGTCGATCCACATCACGGGGACCAACGGCAAGACCTCCACCGCCCGCATGATCGAGGCCCTGCTCGGCGCCTTCGAGCTGCGCACCGGCCGCTACACCTCGCCCCACGTGCAGTCGATCACGGAGCGCATCAGCCTGGACGGCGCCCCGATCTCCGCCGAGCGGTTCATCGAGACGTACCAGGACATCAAGCCGTACATCGAGATGATCGACGCCCAGCAGGAGTACCGGCTGTCCTTCTTCGAGGTGCTCACCGGCATGGCCTACGCGGCCTTCGCCGACGCACCCGCGGACGTCGCCGTCGTCGAGGTCGGCATGGGCGGCTCCTGGGACGCGACGAACGTGATCGACGGTGACGTCGCCGTCGTCACGCCCATAGACCTCGACCACACCGACCGGCTCGGCTCCACGCACGCCGAGATCGCCACGGAGAAGGCCGGCATCGTCAAGCAGGGCGCGACCGTCATCATGGCGCAGCAGCCGGTCGAGGCGGCGCAGGTGCTGCTGAAGAAGGCCGTCGAGGTGGACGCGACCGTGGCCCGGGAGGGCCTGGAGTTCGGCGTCGTCGACCGGCAGGTGGCCGTCGGCGGGCAGCTGGTGACCCTGCGTGGCCTGGGCGGCGAGTACCCGGAGGTGTACCTGCCGCTGCACGGCGCGCACCAGGCGCACAACGCGGCCGTGGCGCTCGCCGCCGTCGAGGCGTTCTTCGGGGTCGGCGCGCAGCGGGCCGATGCGCTGGACCTGGACGCGGTCCGCAAGGCGTTCGCGGCCGTGGCCTCGCCGGGGCGGCTGGAGGTCGTGCGCCGGTCTCCGACCGTCGTGCTCGACGCGGCCCACAACCCGGCGGGTGCCCGGGCCGCGGCGGATGCGATCGGGGAGGCCTTCCAGTTCAGCCGTCTCATCGGTGTCGTCGGCGCGAGCGGCGAGAAGAACGTGCGCGGGCTGCTGGAGGCCTTCGAGCCGGTGTTCGCCGAGATCGTGGTCACCCAGAACTCCAGCCACCGCGCGATGGACGCCGACGAGCTGGCCGGTATCGCCGTCGAGGTGTTCGGCGACGACCGCGTTCAGGTCGAGCCGCGGCTGCCCGACGCGTTGGAGGCCGCGATCACGCTGGCCGAGGAGGAGGGCGAGTTCGCGGGCGGCGGTGTGCTGGTCACCGGTTCCGTCATCACCGTCGGCGAGGCCCGACTGCTCCTGGGGAAGGGCTGAGACCCGTGCGTACGCTCTGTTCTTCGACCCTGATCGGCGAGTTCTTCGTCATCGGCTTCGCCGGTCTGGTCGCCATGAAGGATCCCGGTCTGTCCATGGCGACGGTGTGGACGGTCAGCGGTGTCGCGATGTTCCTGTGTCTGGTGCTGTGCGGACTGGTGACGCGCCCCGGCGGGGTCGTGCTCGGCTGGGCGCTGCAGCTCGCGCTCATCGCGTCGGGCTTCGTCGTGCCGATCATGTTCTTCCTGGGCGCGATCTTCGCGGCCCTGTGGTGGGCGTCCGTGCACTACGGGCGGAAGGTGGACGAGGCGAAGGCGAGATTCGCGGCCCAGGCGGGCTCCCCGAGTGCTCCCGGTCCCTCCACACCTGACGCTGCGTAACGAGCGCCCCGACACGCCGGGTAATCTCGTCTTTCCGTAAAACCTTCACGCATACCTTGACGCTATAGGAGCCCGTCGTGACCCAGCGCACCCTCGTCCTGCTCAAGCCCGATGCCGTCCGGCGTGGCCTGACCGGCGAGATCATCGGCCGCATCGAGCGCAAGGCGGGCTGGCGGATCACCGCGCTGGAACTGCGCACCCTGGACCAGGACACGCTGGAGCAGCACTACGGCGAGCACAAGGGCAAGCCCTTCTACGAGCCGCTGGTGGAGTTCATGGCCTCCGGCCCGGTCGTGGCGCTGATCGTGGAGGGCGAGCGGGTCATCGAGGGGCTGCGCGCGCTCGCCGGCCCGACCGACCCGATCGCGGCCGCGCCCGGCTCCATCCGCGGCGACTACGGCGTCATCGTCCGCGAGAACCTGATCCACGCCTCGGACTCGGAGGAGTCCGCCGAGCGTGAAGTGAAGATCTTCTTCCCGGGTCGCGCCTAAAGCGCGAAGGGCGAGCAAAGTCCGGGAGCGCCGCTCCCGGACTTTCCTGGCATATACGTGCCGATCGAGGGAACGATCGCCCCCGAACGCCCGTCTCCACAAGCGAACCCGCACAGCATCTGCTGACATTGGCGGAGACCCTCCCGCAGTGTTCGCGAAGGCGCGTCTACGATGGAAGCCTTCACGTCACAGCACCCACCTTTGCCTACCTGAAAAGCCCTCAAAAGCTAGTGGGAAGGCCAGACGAATCCTGATGGGGAACTCAATGTCGTTCATCGGCCGTGACATGGCTGTCGACCTCGGGACCGCCAACACGCTGGTGTACGTCAGGGGTCGCGGGATCGTACTCAACGAACCGTCCGTCGTCGCGATCAACACCAACACCGGTGGCATCCTCGCGGTCGGGGCCGAAGCGAAGAAGATGATCGGGCGCACGCCCGGCAACATCGTTGCCGTACGTCCTTTGAAGGACGGCGTGATCGCCGACTTCGAGATCACCGAGCGGATGCTCCGCTACTTCATTCTGAAGATCCACAAGCGGAGGTATCTGGCTCGTCCGCGGGTCGTCGTCTGTGTGCCCTCGGGCATCACGGGCGTCGAGCGCCGCGCCGTCATCGAGGCGTCGTCCCAGGCCGGCGCCCGCCAGGTGCACATCATCGAGGAGCCCATGGCCGCGGCCATCGGCTCCGGCCTGCCGGTCCACGAGGCCACGGGCAACATGGTGGTCGACATCGGCGGCGGCACCACGGAGGTCGCGGTCATCTCCCTCGGCGGCATCGTCACCGCCCAGTCCATCCGTGTGGCGGGCGACGAACTGGACAACGCGATCATCCAGCACATCAAGAAGGAGTACTCCCTCCTGCTGGGTGAGCGCACGGCCGAGCAGATCAAGATCACGATCGGTTCGGCGTACGACCTCGACTCCGACGAGCACACCGAAATCCGCGGCCGGGACCTGGTGTCCGGGCTCCCGAAGACCGTCGTCATCTCCGCCGGCGAAGTCCGCAAGGCGATCGAGGAACCGGTCAACGCGATCGTCGACGCCGTCAAGACGACCCTCGACAAGTGTCCGCCGGAGCTGTCCGGCGACATCATGGACCGGGGAATCGTCCTGACCGGCGGTGGGGCGTTGCTGCGGGGTCTGGACGAGCGGCTGCGCCGGGAGACCGGCATGCCGATCCATATCGCCGAGGATCCGCTGGACAGCGTGGCGCTCGGTTCCGGTAAGTGCGTCGAGGAGTTCGAGGCACTCCAGCAGGTGCTGGACGCCCAGCCGCGCAGATGACATAACTCTTCGATTCCGCCGTACGGGACGATCTCCTCTCGTGCGGCGGATCGTTGATATAGAGGCATAAGCTCCCACAAAGCAGCCCCTCGGGTTTCCCTGGGGCTCCCCGAATTCCTATGAGGAAGGGCACGGCCGCCGCACGTGAGGGACACACGAGAGAGTCGGCTGCTCCTGGTGCTGCTGATCGCCATCGCGTTCGCTTTGATCACGGTGGACATCCGCGGCGGAGAGGACTCGCCCGTCGACGGTGCCCGGCAGGGCGCGGCGACGGTCTTCGGCCCGATCGAGAGCGGTGTCTCGGCCGCGGTCGACCCGGTCGGCAACGCGGTCTCCGCCATCCGCGATTCCGGCGAACGGCACGACCGGCTCGCCGTGCTGGAGGAGGAGAACGCGGCCCTGAAGGCGAGACTCGGCAGCGACGACCGCAGCCGTAGCCGCCTCAAGCAGCTCGACAAGATGCTGAAGGTCGCAGGCACCGGCCAGTACGGCATCAAGGGCGCCCAGGTCATCGCGATAGGAGCCGCGCAGGGCTTCTCCTGGACCATCACCGTCGACGTCGGCGCCAACGACGGCATCAAGCGCGACATGACCGTCCTGAACGGGGACGGGCTGGTCGGCCGCGTCACCACCGTCGGGCCCAACACCGCCACGGTCCTGCTCGCCAGCGACCCCGACTTCACGGTCGGCACCCGGATGGAGTCGGGCGACGAGCTCGGCTTCGCCTCCGGGCAGGGCGACCGCCCGCTGCGCGTGGAACTCCTCAACGGCAAGGCGGAGGTGAAGAAGGGCGACCGTCTGGTCACGTTCGGCTCGCAGGCCGACCGTCCGTTCGTGCCCGGTGTGCCCGTCGGCGTGGTCTCGCGTGTCGACCCGTCCGGCGGCGGCCTGACCCGCACGCTCTATGTCACGCCGTACGCGAGCTTCACCAAGCTCGACATCGTCGGTGTCGTCGTCGACGTCCCGAAGAAGGACCCGCGCGACACGGTGCTCCCGCCCAAGCCCAAGCCAACCCCCAGGCCGACGGTGACGGTGACCGTGACGCCGTCCGCCGAGGCACCCGCAGACGGCCAGAACCAGCAAGAGCAGTAGGAGCTGTCACCTCATGCGCGTCAACCGGATCCTGCTCTCCTCCGCCCTGGTCGTCGTCGCCCTGGTGATCCAGGTGAGCGTCCTCGCCCGCCTGCACCTGCCGGGCGCCGTGCCCGACCTGATGCTCCTCACCGTCCTCGGCCTCGCCCTGGTGTACGGGCATGTGGGGGGCGCCCTCGTCGGCTTCGGCGCGGGCCTGCTGGCCGACCTCGCCCCGCCCGCAGACCACGCCGCCGGGCGGTACGCCCTCGTGCTGTGCCTCATCGGCTATCTCGCCGGCCTGGCGAAGCCGGAGACGGGCCGGCTGAAGTCCGCCACCGGCCCCATGGTCGTGGTGGTCGCCGCCGCCGTCGGCACGACCCTGCTGTACGCCGGAGTCGGCGCCCTCGTCGGGGACACCGCCGCCCGCCATGTGGGCCTCGGCAGCCTGCTGTTCACGGCCGCCCTGTACGACCTGCTGCTCGCCCCGTTCGTCGTGCCGGGGATCATGGCCCTGGCCCGGCGCGCCGAGAACGATCCGCTCGCCGACACCGGCTCGTCCGCCAAGGCCACCGACATCTCCTCCGGCTGGCTCTCCGGCGGCACGGGCCTGAAGATCGGCAGCCAGCGCAACGGGCTGCGGGTGAAGGCGGCCCGGGCCCGGATGGCGCGGGCCGGGCGCATCAAGGGGGTCAAGCGGCTGTGAACGCAGGGGACTTCATCCCGTCATCACAGACGTCGTCAGGGACTCGTACGCGTAGGGAGAGGGGGAGGCAGCACCCGTGACCAACATTCCCGAGACCGGTCGGAACACACGGGTCCAGATCCGGCTCGTCGTCATCCAGGTTCTCGTCCTCTCGCTCCTGCTCACGCTCGGCGGACGCCTGTGGTACCTCCAGATCCGTGAGGGCGCGGCGTACGCCAAGGAGGCCTCCGGGAACCACGTACAGCAGGTCGTCCAGCCCGCCGTCCGGGGTTCGATCCTGGACGCGCGCGGTGTCGCCCTCGCCGACAACGAGACCCGGCTGGTCGTCTCCGCCTCCCGCACCGACCTGCTGAAGATGCCGGACGACGGCAAGGACGTCCTCGCCAAGCTCGCCAAGGTCCTGGGCATGAAGCCCAAGGAGGTCATGGCGAAGGTCCGGCTGTGCGACTCCGAGACGCCCCAGCCCTGCTGGAACGGCTCGCCGTACCAGCCCATCCCCATCACCGACGAGGCCACGCCCAAGCAGGCCCTGCAGATCCGCGAGCGCGCCGAGGACTTCCCCGGCATCACCGCCGAGCCGCAGGCCATGCGCCGCTACCCGAGCCCCGGCAAGGCCAACACCGCCCAGGTCCTCGGCTACCTCTCGCCGGTCACCGACGAGGAGATCAAGCAGGCGCAGAACACCAACTCGCCGTTCCTGCGCTCCGACCAGGTCGGCCGCTCGGGCCTGGAGCGTCAGTACGACAAGGCGCTGCGCGGCAAGGCCGGCGTCACCCGCTACGAGGTCGACAACCTCGGCCGCGTCATCGGCCAGGCCGAGGCCGACCCCACCCACCCGGGCGACAACCTCGTCACCAGCATCGACTCGCGCGTCCAGCGGATCGCCGAGTACCAGCTGAACGAGGCCATGAAGGAAGCCCGCAAGCAGAACGACCGGAACACCGGCACCAACTACAAGGCCGACTCCGGTGCCGTCGTGGTGATGGAGGCCAAGACCGGCCGGGTCGTCGCCATGGCGTCCAACCCGAACTACGACCCGAACGCCTGGGTCGGCGGCATCTCCGCCAAGGACTACGCGCGGCTCACCGGAAAGAGCTCCAACTACCCGCTGCTCAACCGCGCGATCCAGGGCCAGTCGGCGCCCGGCTCGATCTTCAAGGTCGTCCCGACCGCCGCCGCGATCAACGCCGGCTACTCCTTCGACGGCCCCTACCAGTGCTCCAGCTCGTTCAACCTCGGTGGCCAGGTCTTCAAGAACTTCGAGTCCAAGGGATACGGCCCGATCAGCCTCGGCCGTGCCCTGGAGGTCTCCTGCGACACCGTCTTCTACCGGCTCTCCCACGAGGAGTGGAAGCGCGACGGCGGCGCCAAGCCGAAGAAGAAGGCCAACGACTGGTTCTACAAGACCGCCCACCAGTTCGGCCTCGGCAAGGAGACCGGCATCGACCTGCCCAACGAGGTCACCGGCCGCATCCCCGACCGCCAGTGGAAGCTGGACTACTGGAAGGCCAACAAGGACGTCTGGTGCCGCACCGGCAAGCGCAACGGCAGCTACGCCGAGAAGATCGCCTACGAGAACTGCCTCGAAGGCAACCGCCTGCGCGCCGGTGACTCCGTCAACTACTCCATCGGCCAGGGCGACACCCTCGTCACCCCGATCCAGATGGCCACCATCTACGGGGCCATCTCCAACGGCGGCACCCTCTACGACCCCTCCGTCGGCAAGGCCGTCATCAGCGCCGACGGCAAGACCGTCACGCCGATCAAGCCCAAGTCGCACGGCAAGCTGCCGATGACGAAGACGACGCGCGACCGGATAGACGACGCCCTCGCGGGAGTCGCCACCCGCGGTACGGCCGCCTGGAGGTTCGGCGGCTGGCCGCAGGACAAGATCCCGATGCACGCCAAGACGGGTACGGCCGAGGTCTACGGCAAGCAGACGACCTCCTGGTTCGCCACCTACACCAAGGACTACGCGATCGTCATGACGATCGCCCAGGGCGGTACGGGCTCCGGCGCCTCGGGCCCCGCCGTCCGCAACATCTACAACGCGCTGTACGGCGTCTCCGAGGACGGCAAGATCGACAAGAAGAAGGCCCTGCTGCCCACCCCGCAGGAGGCCCTGCCGAAGGTCAGGACCGACGGCACCATCACCTCCCCGAAGGTCTCCAAGGACCCGGCCAAGGACCAGCAGGCCGGCAAGAAGGACCCCAAAGCCCCGGCCGACCCGCTCCAGCCCGCGACGGCGGCCCCGCCGACGCCCGAGAACCGTGACACCCGAAGGCGGCGGCGCCGCAGGGGAAGCCGGAGGCCGACGACATGACCGGCGTGAACAGCTTCCAGGTCTCCGGCTACGGGCCCGAGCGCACCGGCTGGACCCGGCTCCTCGCCCGTGACTCGGTGGTACGGCGGCTCGACTGGCCGATCCTGCTGTCGGCACTGGTCCTGTCCCTGCTCGGCACCCTCCTCGTCTACTCGGCGACCCGCAACCGCACCGAGCTCAACCAGGACGACCCGTACTACTTCCTCATCCGCCACCTGCTGAACACCGGCATCGGCCTCGCCCTGATGGCCGGCACGATCTGGCTCGGCCACCGCGCCCTGCGCACGGCCGTGCCGATCCTGTACGGCGTCTCGGTCCTGCTCATCCTGCTGGTGCTCACCCCGCTCGGCTCCACGATCAACGGCGCCCACTCCTGGATCAAGCTCCCCGGCGGCTTCTCCCTCCAGCCCTCGGAGTTCGTGAAGGTCACGATCATCCTGGGCATGGCCATGCTGCTGGCGGCCCGGGTCGACGCGGGCGACAAGCAGTACCCCGATCACCGCACCGTCGTGCAGGCCCTGGGCCTGGCCGCCGTGCCCATGCTGATCGTGATGCTCATGCCCGACCTCGGGTCGGTCATGGTCATGGTCATCATCGTGCTCGGCGTGCTGCTCGCCTCCGGGTCGTCCAACCGGTGGGTGTTCGGTCTGCTCGGCGCGGGCACCCTCGGCGCGGTCACCGTCTGGCAGCTCGGGATCCTCGACGACTACCAGATCGCCCGCTTCGCCGCCTTCGCCAACCCCGAGCTCGACCCGGCCGGCGTCGGCTACAACACCAACCAGGCCCGCATCGCCATCGGCTCCGGCGGACTGACCGGCTCCGGCCTCTTCCACGGCTCGCAGACCACCGGCCAGTTCGTCCCCGAGCAGCAGACGGACTTCGTCTTCACCGTGGCGGGCGAGGAACTGGGCTTCCTCGGCGGCGGACTCATCATCCTGCTGCTCGGCATCGTCCTGTGGAGGGCCTGCACCATCGCCCGTGACACCAGCGACCTGTACGGCACCATCGTGGCCGCCGGCATCGTCGCCTGGTTCGGCTTCCAGACGTTCGAGAACATCGGCATGACGCTCGGCATCATGCCGGTCACCGGCCTGCCGCTGCCCTTCGTGTCGTACGGCGGTTCATCGATGTTCGCCGTGTGGATAGCGGTCGGACTGCTGCAGTCGATCCGGGTGCAGCGGCCGATGTCCGCGTGACACGGGCGGGGCGGCACCCTGCCGCCCCGCCGCCGAGCCGACTAGATTCGGTTCATGGCGGACAGCAAGCGCGAGATCGAGCGGAAATACGAGTCAGAGGACAGCGGGCTTCCCGACCTGACCGGCGTCGCCGGGGTCGCGGCCGTTGCCGACAAGGGTGTCGCCCACCTCGACGCCACCTACTACGACACAGTCGACGAACGCCTCGCCGCGTCGTCCGTCACCCTGCGCCGCCGCACCGGCGGCTCCGACGCGGGCTGGCACCTGAAATTCCCGATCGCCCCGGGCGTCCGCGACGAACTGCACGCCCCGCTCTCCGACACCCTCCCCGACGACCTCGCCGGGCTCGTCCGCTCCCGCGTCCGCGACCGCGAGCTGCTGCCCCTGGTCCGGCTGCGCTCCGAGCGTGACGTACGCCACCTCCTCGACGCCGACGGCGGGCTGCTCGCCGAGGTCGCGGTCGACGCCGTACACGCCGAGCGGCTCACCGCCGGCGGCGGCCAGGCGCAGTGGACCGAGATCGAGGTGGAACTCGCCGACGGCGGCGACCCGGCCCTGCTCGACAAGGTGGAGAAGCGGCTGCGCAAGGCGGGCGTACGGCCCTCGGCGTCGCCGTCGAAGCTGGCCCGCGCCCTCGCCGAGACGGTGCCCGCCAAGAAGCGCCCCTCCGCCTCCGCCGGGGACCCGGTGACCGCCGGGGACCATGTGCTCGCCTATGTGCGCACCCAGCGCGACGCGATCGTCGAGCTCGACCCCGCCGTCCGCCGGGACGCCGAGGACTCCGTGCACAGCATGCGCGTGGCCACCCGACGCCTGCGCAGCACCTTCAAATCGTTCGGCAACGTCCTCGACCGGAAGGTCACCGACCCGGTCGGCGACGAGCTGAAGTGGCTGGCCGGCGAGCTGGGCCTGGACCGCGACCGGGAGGTGCTGACCGAACGCCTGACGGCAACCCTCGACGAGGTGCCCGCCGACCTGGTCCGCGGCCCGCTGTCCGAGCGGCTGCACTCCTGGTCGAGCGCCGAGCACGGCAGCGCCCGCGGCCGGCTCCTCGGCGTCCTGGACTCCCGTCGCTACCTCGCCCTGCTCGACACCCTGGACGCGCTGATCGCCGACCCACCGCTGCGCAAGGCGGCCGGCAAGAAGCCCCGCAAGGTGATCGCCAAGGCCGTGAAGAAGGACTTCCGCAAGGTCACCGGGCTGGTCCAGCAGGCACGGGACCTGGAGCCCGGCACCGACCGGGACGTCGCGATCCACGAGGCCCGCAAGAAGACCAAGCGCACCCGCTACGCGGCGGAGGCCGGCGGACCGGCCCTCGGCAAGCCGGCCAAGAACCTGGTCAAGTCCATGAAGGGCTTGCAGAACCTGCTCGGCGAGCACCAGGACAGCGTGATGGCCCGGCAGACCCTCCGCGAGCTGTCGGCGGTCGCCCACGCGGCGGGGGAGAGCACCTTCACCTACGGCCTGCTCCACGAGCGGGAGGCACAGCGGGCCCTGCGCGTGGAGGCCGAACTGCCCGGCTTCTGGGACGGGATCAAGGACGGTGCGGCGGCCCTGTGACCTTCCGGCGTACGGAGGCTCCCCGCGATCGCGTTAGTCTGGATGGTCACCCCTGTCAGTACAGTCCAGCTCACGAAGGTGCGCGACATGCCTGCCGAAGTCGCTGCGTCGGTCTTCCCGCAGCTCGAAGCTCTGCTCCCGCATGTGCAGAAGCCGATCCAGTACGTCGGCGGAGAGCTCAACTCCACGGTCAAGGACTGGGACTCCTGTGACGTCCGCTGGGCGCTCATGTACCCGGACGCCTACGAGGTCGGTCTGCCCAACCAGGGCGTCATGATCCTCTACGAGGTCCTGAACGAGCAGCAGGGCGTCCTCGCCGAGCGCACCTACAGCGTGTGGCCGGACCTCGAGGAGCTCATGCGGGAGCACAATGTCCCGCAGTTCACGGTGGACAGCCACCGGCCGGTCAAGGCCTTCGACGTGTTCGGCCTGTCCTTCTCCACGGAGCTGGGCTACACGAACATGCTGGCCGCCCTGGACCTGTCCGGCATCCCGCTGGAGTCCAAGGACCGCGGCCTGGACGACCCCATCGTCATGGCCGGCGGGCACGCCGCGTTCAACCCCGAGCCGATCGCGGACTTCATCGACTGCGCGGTGATCGGCGACGGCGAACAGGCGGTCCTCGAGGTCACCGCGATCATCCGCGCCTGGAAGGCGGAGGGCCGCCCCGGCGGCCGCGAGGAACTCCTCTTCCGCCTCGCCCGGACGGGCGGGGTGTACGTCCCCGGCTTCTACGACGTCGAGTACCTGCCGGACGGCCGGATCGCCCGTGTCGTACCGAAGCGCAGCGGTGTCCCGTGGCGGGTCTCCAAGCACACCGTCATGGACCTGGACGAGTGGCCGTACCCCAAGCAGCCCCTGGTCCCGCTGGCCGAGACGGTCCATGAGCGCATGTCGGTGGAGATCTTCCGCGGCTGCACCCGCGGCTGCCGCTTCTGCCAGGCCGGCATGATCACCCGCCCGGTCCGCGAACGCTCCATCACGGGCATCGGCGACATGGTCGACAAGGGCCTGAAGGCGACGGGCTTCGAGGAGGTGGGCCTGCTGTCCCTCTCCTCGGCGGACCACACGGAGATCGCCGACGTCGCCAAGGGCCTGGCGGACCGCTACGAGGAGGACAAGATCGGTCTGTCCCTCCCCTCCACCCGCGTGGACGCCTTCAACATCGACCTGGCGAACGAACTGACGAGGAACGGCCGCCGCTCCGGCCTCACCTTCGCCCCCGAGGGCGGCTCGGAACGCATCCGCAAGGTCATCAACAAGATGGTCTCCGAGGACGACCTGATCCGCACGGTCTCCACCGCGTACGGCAACGGCTGGCGCCAGGTGAAGCTGTACTTCATGTGCGGCCTGCCCACGGAGACCGACGACGACGTCCTCCAGATCGCCGACATGGCGACCAAGGTCATCGCCAAGGGCCGCGAGGTCTCCCGCTCCAACGACATCCGCTGCACGGTCTCGATCGGCGGCTTCGTCCCCAAGCCCCACACGCCCTTCCAGTGGGCCCCGCAGCTCTCCGCCGAGGAGACGGACGCCCGGCTGCAGAAGCTGCGGGACAAGATCCGCGGCGACAAGAAGTACGGCCGCTCCATCGGCTTCCGCTACCACGACGGCAAGCCCGGCATCGTCGAAGGCCTCCTCTCCCGCGGCGACCGCCGCATCGGCGCGGTCATCCGCGCGGTCTACGACGACGGAGGCCGCTTCGACGGCTGGCGCGAGCACTTCTCGTACGACCGCTGGATGGCGTGCGCCGACAAGGCCCTGGAGCCCTTCGGCGTCGACGTCGACTGGTACACCACCCGCGAGCGCACCTACGAGGAGGTCCTCCCCTGGGACCACCTCGACTCCGGCCTGGACAAGGACTGGCTCTGGGAGGACTGGCAGGACTCCCTCGACGAGACGGAGGTCGAGGACTGCCGGTGGACGCCGTGCTTCGACTGTGGGGTGTGTCCGCAGATGGACACGGCTATACAAATCGGTCCGACCGGCAAGAAGTTGCTGCCTCTGACGGTTAAGAACGCAGGTCAGGCGTCGGCTTCGAGTGGGCGCACGCACTGACGTGCGTGAGGCACTCGATCGTGTGATAGAGGCGCTGGCGGGGGTGAGCGAGGAGGAAGTGGCTGCGGCGTTGGCTGGCGCGAGCGCTTCGGCCTCTCGCCCTCCGGCGCCACAGCCGCCCCTGCGGACACCTCTGCCGGGCTGTGTAAGTACCCTGAACATCGTTTCTGAGGTGGAGTGGGTATGAGAGCCCCAGGCTGGTGTGCGGCTGCCTGCAACCAGCCATCTTCAGGCTCGGCGCTCGGAGGTGCGTGATGGCGGCCGGCGCTAGGTCTGGCACACCGCGAGCACAGCGGGCGTGGTCGGCTGAAGCCGAGAAGCTGCTTATGAAATTCATTCTCAACAAGATCGTTCATTGTGCTTTCCACACATCCAGCTCGCGAGCGGCGTAACGTTCTTGTCGATCGCATCTAACTCGGGGGTGGAGCACGTGCAGACGGACTTCGGCGGATTTGACCTTGTTCGCGCTGTGCAGGCCGTGCGTGACGATCTTGTAGCCGCAGCTCACGCTGGACAAGACGAACAGGTTGTTTTTGAAGTCGGCGATATCCACATGGAGTTCGCCGTGGAGTTTCGCGAGGATTCCACTATGAAAGGTGGAATCAAGGCATGGGTGGTTTCCCTGGACGCCGGCTCCACTGCCTCCGCTGCGCAGACGCACAAAATCTCCTTTACGTTGACAGCGAAGAATGCTTCCGATGGCAGCGGCTTGCTAATCGCCAATGATGAACATGGCGACACTACAAGTTTTGGCGTTCCTGCTCCGGCAAATTCTTAGAGTAACGCGTTACAGCCGGGGATCGATGTGGCCAGCCATGAAGATCGTATCGTTGCGATTCTCGCAGAGCGTCAGGGCAGTGGAGTATTACTGACGCCAAAACTCGTTCTCACTAGCGGGCATGTAATTGGAAATGCTCAGGCGGTGAAGGCGATATCACCCTACGCGAATAAGCCAACCAACTGCGACGTCATCTGGGTGGGCACTGGATCAGGGTGCGACGCGGCCTTGCTGCGCTCTGACCACGATCTGATCGACACGGAGCTAGCAGAAACCCTTCCCGTCCTGCGCTGGGGACGCCTTGCGACTCGTTCTCCGCTAAGTGAATGTCAAATACTTGGTTTCCCAGCGGTGCAACGCTATGACGGCAACCATTTGGAATGCGAGCAGGTTACAGGCACCGTGAAGGCTGCTGCCGGCCTTTTGCGAAATATGTATGTTCTTGATATCGACCATACTCCTCCTTCGGAAGTGGCAGGCGGTTCGCCATGGGCTGGCTTGTCAGGGGCTCCGCTTTTTGTAGGATCTGTCCTTGTTGGAATAGTAGCGAGAGATCCTGCAAACCGACAGCACGGTAGAATCGAGGCTGTGCCAATAGACCGAATCCTCGCCGATGGAGAACTAGTAACTGACCTATCCTTGCTTTGGAAGTCAGTTCCGATCGTGGAGGATTTGACCAGCTCGCACCCTGACGACTGCAATTATGAGAAGCAATACGCTAAGGCGATCAGGGCTCGTTATAGGCGAACTGAGATATTCGGCCTCGATGAGATTCCCAGTAACGATAGCAACTGGGATCTCGATACGGCATACCTCAGTCTTGAGGCTGAGATCGTAGAGCCGGGACGGCTGGAGGTAGCGGAAGCTCACACCGTCCCAGCTACAACCGAGCGGCGCGTCATAGACGAACTCTTGGCCATGCATCCGAAAATTGTGGTGAGAGGTGAAGCGGGTGCGGGAAAGACAACTTTGGTTTGGTGGCTAGCGTCGCATGCTGCATGTGGGACGCTAACGGGGAGCTTGGCTGCTCTTAACGGACTAGTTCCCTTTGTGATTCCAATGCGTAATCTTGCAGACCAGGAATTCCCAACCCCCGCGGAATTACCCCGTGTCACGCGGCTCCCTTTGGATGAGGCACCGTCAGGATGGGCTGGTCGCGTTCTTGACGCGGGACGTGCTGTGCTATTGGTAGACGGCCTTGATGAGGTAACCCAAGACAAAAGGGAGGGCGCAAGAAGATGGTTGTCCGACTTGTTGCGCATGTACCCGAACTGCCGTTGCATAGCCACGGTTAGGCCGCTCGCTGTAGAACGGGATTGGCTGCAATCCGAAGGGTTTCGGGAAACGCGCCTGCTCCCTATGCGGGACGCCGAGATTCGGGAGTTCGTCGCGTCATGGCATGCTGCGGCGTGCCTGGAACAGCACTCCCATACTGTTCTAGAGGAACGCGCCGCGCAGAACGCACGAGTGCAGGAGCTGAAGAATGAGCTGCTACGAGAACTCTTCCGCAACGAGCCGTTGCGTGACCTCGCCCGCGTACCACTTCTCTGTGCTGTCATTTGCGCACTGCACCGTCGACGTCGTGGCGTCTTGCCGCAAACACGGTGGGAATTGTATCGTGCAGCACTGACGATGCTCCTTGGTGAGCGTGATTCTCGGCGCAGCATCACAGCCCCCGAAGGTATAACTCTGAGCTTTGAAGAACATCAGCAGCTACTTCAGCGCATCGCCATTTGGCTCGTGAGAAATAATCGCTCTCAACTCTCACGAGAGCAAGCCCGTAAACAGATATCGACTGCGCTTCAGGGAATGCCCCAGGTTCGCAGTCAGGGAACAGAGGAAACGGTTTTCGCTCATCTGCTCAACCGGACCGGACTACTGCAAGAATTGTCTAGTGATTTTGTGCAATTCATTCACAGGACCTTTCAAGACTATCTTGCGGCTAAAGAATTTGTAGAGAACGACAGCCTGAACGAGCTAGTTTCGCATGCAGACGATGAGGCCTGGCAAGATGTCATCAAGATGGCGGTCGGCCATTGCAACCGGCCGGACAGTCGCCGCCTCGTCCAGGACCTACTGAGAGTGGGGGAACGGTTTGCAAGGGCGAGGAGCCGGCAAGACGCTTTCATCCTAGCGGCGATCTGCGCTAACAGTGCGATCTTCCTTGATGATTCAGTGCGAGCGAATGTTTGGGAGAAAATTGCTTCTCTAATCCCGCCGCGAAATTATCGAGACGCCGTCCAGCTCGGACGACTTGGCCCGAAGGTCTTGGACATGCTGCCCGGCCCTGATGGCTTGGATCCTGCTAGCGCTGCGGCAGTCGTCACAACCGCTGGAGAAATTCGCGGGAAGAATGCGCTGGCGCTGATTAAGCAATTCGCGACGCATCCCAGTGTACATGTTCGGCGAAATATCGTGGAAGTTTGGGATGAGTTCCCTGTCGAAGAATTTGCCATCCAGATTTTGTCCGCGATGCCGTTGAGTGATGTCCAACTAACCCTTGAAAATCGTCAACAGTTCGACTGCCTTAGGCACCTTACTGGTGTATGCAGCTTGCGGTGCATAGGGGATTGGGATGAAGACTTCCTTCTTGAGAGCACTCGTTCCATTGAAGTGCGCGAACTGATATTCCATGAAAACACTGCGTTGCGCGGCCTAGATTTTCTGCGAAAGTACCCGAACCTCAATTCGCTGTGGCTGCGCGGGTGTACTAATGTAGAGAGCCTGTCTGCACTTGCCGGAACCCAGTTGAGATTTCTAAATATTGTGCATGCGCGACCCGATATAGATGTATCCGTACTGTCGGGTCTCGACCATCTACGCTCGCTCTCTATCAACACAAGGCTGCCATGGTCAGATTTTCGACAGGCGCCGGCTCTAGAGCAGGTTGAAACCCTATGGTTCGGCGCAGGGATGAACCGGAGAATCTCTTTGCGTGGCATAGAGCGCTGGGTCAAATTGCAGAGAGTTCGCCTAATGGGGCCTTGGGACTCGGCGGAAGTCGCACATCTCCAGCCGCTTAAATCTATGGACGAGTTGGAAATTCATCTCCATGCTTTGGAAAGTCTAGGCAGCCTCACTTTCCCCCAGTTGAAAGTACTTGATATTCGATGTCCTCGGAAAGTCTCCGTGGCTCCTATTCTGAAGAATTTTCCGAGCTTGCATAAGCTGACCTTGAACAACGTCACAGGTGACGGAGTGGTTGACTTCTGTGACGTGCAGTTCAGGGATGGGCTAAGGATTCAACTTCGCGGCTTTCGTGAACGGCTAAATGTGCATGATGGCATCTCTGGGATGCTCAGAATATCGGGAACGCTCTCTTGATGGTTGTTTCTAATTGACGCTGGTCGGTCTTCATCCCCCTAAGGCCTGGGTACGGTTGTCTCTGGCGCGCGTTGGGTTGGTCACCCGTGGGCGTGCGTCTGTTGGTCGCGCGCGACTAGGGGAGCTGGTACAGGCATGGCGGTTGACGCTGCTCGATTGGAAGAGGGGTTCACGTCGGCAAGGGCTACGCGGGTGATGAGTGCCGCGTGCCGGGCTGCGGGACTCGATGAAAGAGGCGCCGAGCTGATCCGGCTGGGAGAGAACGCGCTGTTCCGACTGGCCACGGCGCCGGTAGTCGTTCGAGTGGCTCGGGGCGAGCCATGGTTGCCGAAGGCTGGTGTCGAGGTTGCGGAGCCGCCCGCCCGGTTGTGTGGGGGGCGGCTCCGCTCGTGTGTCCGCCAGAAGGCGTCAGAATGCCTCGGCGAATTCATCCTCTTTCATGATCAGCCGGTCTCGTACGTCTTTGGGGATCATGAGCTTCATGTGGATGTGAGGGGCGCGAACCCCCTTCACCTTGCTCCGCTTGATCACGCATTTGACGCCGACCCTGAGCAGATCGGCGGCCATAGCTTCTATGCCGCCTTCTTCCCAGTGCTGCCGGAAGGTCTTGCCGTTGTGCACGGCTACCCATCGGTCCTTCGTGGACTCCGGATCGATGGCTTCCAACTGCTTGATGAGGTCGTCCAGCGTCTTCTCGGCCTTCTCCTTGGTGAAGCGTGTCTTCGTGAATCGGCCTCCGGGCTCCAAGCCCGCCATGTAGTAGCTGATGGACTCTTCCAGCCGCTGTAGCTCCTTGCGGGCGTCGGCACCCTGGCGGTACTCGCGTGTCATGACCGGCTCGTCACCCAGGACCCTCAAGACGTCGTCTACGAGCTTGCCGTAGATCTCATCGGGGTTAGGGGCGCCGTGACCTCCGGCCTTGCACTTACCGCACCGCAGGTACGAGTACGACCGTCCGTTGACTCGGTTCTTCTGCACGGTCATGTTCGAGCGGCAGTCGTGGCAGATCAGCACGCCGAGGAACTTTGTCGCGCCACCGGGACGTCGTGTGGGCTGGTTCTTCGCTCTGCGATCCAGGGCCTTCTGCAGGCTGTCGAACTCTTCCTCGGTGAAGATCGGGTCGGCTACCCGGATGGGTTGAGCGTCGCTACCAAGGACTATCTTCGAGCGGCGCACACCTCCGTTCTTCTCCTCTTCTACGCGGTAGCCCATGAGCGCTGGGTTCCTGAGACGTCGGAGCATTGTCGCCGTGGTCAGCCCCGGTCCGCAGAGGCCGGCCCGTACTAGGACCTTGGCCATGCGCCGAGCGGAGGCGGGCTTCGGCCTCATGGCGGCGTTGCGACACCAGTGCAGTGCTCGGTACGCATCCTGGTCGATGACGAGAACGACCCGTCCATCCTCGTTCTCCGCCGTTTGATAGCCGTACGCTGGCTTACCCACCAGCCAGTCAGTCTGTGTCTTGACGTAGTTCCACAGGCTTGCGACGCGCGTGCTCGTGTTGGCCGCCTCGATCTCGGCGATACCGCCGATGATCGTGACCATGATCTTCCCGGCCGTGGTGGTCAGGTCGATCGAGTCGTTCTTGGAGACCAGGTTCTTCCCGTACTTCAGGCACCAGTCGATCACGGTGCTGAGGTCACTGAGTCGCCGTACGAAACGGTCCAGCTTCCAAAAAAGGATCTCGTCGAACTCCGGCGCCCTGTTGTTCAGCCAGTCTCCGAGTTCCTTGCGCTTCCACGGTGGAACCTTCGTCGCCGACACGTTGAGATCGCTGGCCACGCCGACAACTCGACAACCACGGTCCAGTGCCAGCTTCCGAAGATCGAGTTCCTGGCGGACCGGCGACGTCGTGTCGTCGGTGAGCACGGACAGCCGCACGGACAACAGGGCCCGTGGGGCGTCGTCGGGTAAGAGCGCTTCGGCCTTCTTCAGGTCCTCCAAGAGGGCTAAGTCAGCGTCGGTCCACTCGGCCTCAACTGAGTATTGAGCGCGGTCAGTTGCTGCGCGCGTCCTCGTTCGCTTCGCCATGACCAGCACCGTAGTGGATATGAGAGCGTTGGGGTATGGCTGCAGATGGACACGGAGATCCAGATCGGCCCGACCGGGAAGAAGCTTCTGCCTCTTACGGTCAAGAACGCCGGTCCGGCGCCCGCGTCGAGTGGGCACGTGCACTGAGTGGGTCGTCGGTGGCTGCCTCCGCGAGGAGGAGGTAGCCGGCGGCGGTCCAGGTGTAGGCGCGGTCCCGTAGGCCCGTGCCGGTCAGGGCGTCGAAGTTTTCGGCGAAGCCGTGGGTTTCGCAGAGGGTGCGGAAGCGGGTGCTGATGTCGGCCGCCAGTCGGTGGTGGCCGGCGCGGCGCAGGCCGTCTTCTATGAGGACCGTGGCGGGGGCCCAGATCGGGCCGCGCCAGTAGCCGTCGGCGAGGTAGTGCGGTGAGGTCGGCAGCTCCGTGGCCAGGCCGTGGGGGGTCAGGTGGGCCGCGATGCGGTCGGCCAGCCGGGCGCTGATCGCGGGCGGGAGGTGCTCGCCGAGCACGATGGGCATCAGGTCGAGGAGGCTTGAGCCGGTCCAGGTGTTCCCGCTGTGGACGCCCCGGGTCGTGAAGCGGTCGCCGGTCCAGAGTTCGTCCAGGAGGGATGCCTGGGTCGTATCGGCGGTTTGTGTCCACCGCGCTGCGTCGTCTGGTCTGTCCAAGTGTGCTGCCAGGGCGGCCAGTTCGTGCAGCTGGAGGATGAGGAAGGCGGCCAGGTCCGCGGTGACGACCAGGCGTTCGGGGTCGAACGTGGTGGCGTTGTCCCAGCCGCTGTCGTTGCCGTGGTGGTAGTGGGGGAGTGCCTCGCCGGGGGTGCGGCGGGCGGTGAGCCAGAAGGTCGTCCAGCGTTCCAGCCGGTCGTAGGCGCCTGCCAGTTCGGTGCGGTCGGGGGGTGTGGGCAGGCGGCGGCGCAGGTGGCCGAGGGTCCAGCCGTGGACGGGCGGTTTGACGAAGTTGCGCAGGACCTCGGAGTGGGTGACCGAATCGGGGAGCGCCCCGGTCTCGTCCTGGTGGTCGAAGGGCAACTGGTACTGGTCCCAGGCCAGTTCGGGGCGGCCGGGGGCCAGGGCCAGGGCGTTGAAGCAGTGGTCCCAGCTCCAGACCTTGTCCATCCAGTGCTTGGACATCAGGACGGCGGGGCGGGGGACCAGTCCGGCCGGGCGTACGGTCGCGGACCACAGGACGTAGGCGGCGAGTTCGGCGGCCGGGGTGGCCGGGGAGCGCCAGGGGGCCACCGCGTCGACGAAGTCCGTGAAGGCGTTCCGCGCCGCCTCGACGATCTTGCCGAAGGGTGAGGTCGACACGTACGGCGGGCGGGCCGTGTCGAGTTCCTCGACAGCGATCTCCCAGGTGTCGTCCGGGCCGGCGGTGACCGTGAGGCCGCGGTCGGCGGTGCCCAGGGTCTGGTCGCCGTGGGTGTGGGTCACCGTGCCGGACAGGACGGTGACGCGGCAGCGGCGGCCGGTCTCGTACGACGTGAAGACGTAGGCGTCGGTGGCCGCGTCGCGGAAGAAGTACGTGCCGCTGAAGGGGGTCAGGGTGCGGGCCGAGGCGGAGACGCGCAGCGGCAGTGCCGTGCCGCGCAGGCGGACGGTGTCCGGCGACTCGTAGGCGAGGTCGACGCGGCCGACCCTGCCGACGCCGATCCAGCTCAGCAGGGCCGGGGTGGCCTCCACCCGGGTCTCGGCCCGCTCGCCCGTCACACGGTCGAGGGGCGTCAGGGTCAGGACGGCGTGCATGCCGTTCTGGTGCGAGACGAGGTGGAGGTCGTCGGCGTACGTCTTCTCCGCCACCACGGGGGAGATGTCGAACCAGGATCCGTAGGTGCTGAACGGGATGTCCTGGACGGAGAAGGCCGGGCCGGAGCGGTCGGCGGTCATGAAGGGGCACTCGTTTCTCGAGCAGGGATCGTGGGGAACACCAGGTCGGTCCGCGCCAGGTCAGTCCTTGACCGCGCCGGCTGTCACACCCGCGGCGACATAGCGCTGGGCCAGGACGAGGATGACCGCGGCCGGCAGTGAGGCCACGACGGCGGTGGCCATGATGGCGTTCCACTCCTGGTTGTTGTTGCCGATGTAGTGGTAGATGCCGAGGGTGATCGGCTCCCGCGGGCCGCCGTTGACGAGGGTGCTCGCGAAGACGAAGTCGGACCAGGACCACAGGAACGCGAACAGCGACACGGTGACGACGGCGTTGCGGCTCATCGGCAGGACGATCGACCGGAAGGTGCGCCAGGGTCCGGCACCGTCCGTGAGCGCCGCCTGGAGCAGTTCGTCGGGGATGCCGGACATGAACGCGGTGAAGATGAGGACCGCGAAGGGGACGGCCAGGGTGGAGTCGGCGACGATCAGGCCGGGGACGGACTGGAGCAGGCCGAGCTGGAGGTAGATGGCGTAGAAGCCCATCGCCATGATGATGCCGGGGATCATCTGGGCGGCGAGCAGGACGAAGCCGAGGATGCCGCGGCCGCGTGGGCGCAGTTTGGCCAGCGCGTAGCCGGCGGGGGCGGACAGGGCCACGGTCAGGGCGACGGTGCCGAGGCCGATGACGAGGCTCGTGCCGAGGTAGGGCAACTGCTCGTCGAGGACGGTGCGGTAGCCGGCCAGGGTGCCGTGGGCGGGGAACAGGTCCGGCGGGCTCTTGCGCAGGTCCTGGTCGCGGGTGAGGGACACGTTCAGCATCCAGTAGACCGGGAAGAGCATGATGCCGGTCAGCAGGACGCCGATGGCCGTCTTCCCCCAGGTGCGCTTGCCGTTTCGGCTCATGAGAGCGCCTGCTTTCTCTGCGCCCGGACGTAGACCAGGCCGAACACCAGGGCGGCCACCACCAGCAGGTTGCCGACGGCCGCGCCCGGGCCGAAGGCGGGCAGCAGGTTGCCGAAGCCGAGTTGGTAGGACCAGGTGGCGAAGGTTGTGGAGGCTCCGGCCGGGCCGCCCTTGGTCATGATCCAGATGATGTCGAAGACCTTGAGCGTGTAGACCAGCCCGAGCAGCAGGGTGATCGCGGACACCGGCCGCAGCAGCGGGATGGTGATGCTCCAGAACCGCCGCCAGGGACCCGCCCCGTCGAGGGCGGCGGCCTCGTACAGCCCGGCCGGGATGGACTGCAGTCCGCTGTAAAGCACGACCAGGTTGAACGGGATGCCGATCCAGATGTTGGCGATGATCACGGAAGTGAGTGACCAGGACGGCGAGGTCAGCCAGTTCACCGGGTCGATGCCGATGGCGCTCAGCAGGGCGTTGACCAGCCCGGAGTCGCTGTTGAGCAGCCATGACCAGGTGGAGGCCGACACGATCAGCGGCAGCAGCCAGGGCACCAGGAACAGCGCCCGCAGGGTGGCGGAGAGCCGGAAGTGCTGGTTGAAGAAGACCGCGAGCGCCAGGCCGATGAGGTACTGGAAGACCAGGCACACGGCGGTGAACACCACGGTGTGGAACAGGGCGGGTGCGAAGGCCGGGTCGTCGAAGACGGTCCGGTAGTTGTGCAGGCCGGTGAAGGGGGCGTCACCCTGGACGAAGGAGCGGACGGTGTAGTCGCGCAGGCTCAGGTCGAGGTTGCGGTAGAGCGGATAGAGGTAGAAGAGGACGAGGTAGAGCGTCACTGGGGTGAGGAAGGCCCAGGCGGCCCACTGCCCGTTGTGGATCGACTGTCTCGTGCGGGTCGACTGCCTCGTGTGGATCGTCTGTCTCGTGCGGGTCGACTGCCTCGTGCGGACCGTCGGATGACCTCGGTCCATGGTCACTCGGCCGCGGACTGGGCGGTGGTGAGCGCGTCCTTCGGCGACTTGGAGCCGCTGAGGGCGGACTGCACGGCCTTCCACAACTGCTCGGAGATCTTGGGGTACTTGGTGCCGAGGTCGTCACTGGTGCGGCCCTTGGCCGACTTGACCGCGTCCACCCATGGCTTGAGGTCGGGGTCGGCCGCCACCTGCTTGTCCTGGACCTCGCTGGTGGGTGCGACGTAGGAGAGGGTGGTGTCGGTGTCGTACAGGTTCTTGGTGCTGGTCAGGCAGGTCGCGAGCTTGCGCGTGGTGGCGTAGCGGCCGGTGTCGCCCTGCACCGGGACGGTGACGAACTCGCCGCCCGTCGGGGCCGCGGCACTGCCGCCCTCGGCGGCCGGGACGGGCAGGACACCGAAGTCGAAGCCGGCCTTCTTGGCGGCGGCGAGCTGCCAGGTGCCGTTCTCGGCGAAGGCGTAGTCGCCGGTCGCGAACTCCTGCCAGCTGGTGGTCTGGGTGTTGTTGAGCACCGAGTTGGGGGCGTAGCCCTTGTCCAGCCAGTCCTTCCAGAGGGAGAGCGCGGAGACGGCCGCGGGCGAGTCGACGTCGGTCAGCTCGGCTCCGGAGCCCCAGAACCACGGCAGGAACTGGAAGCTGCCCTCCTCGGTGCCGATCGCGGAGAAGGTGATGCCCTTCTTCCCGGCCTGCTCGACCTTCGCCAGCGCGGCCGTCAGCGACGTCCAGTCCTTGACGGTGGCTATGTCCACCCCGGCTTCCTTCAGGACCTTCTTGTTGTAGTAGAGGGCGAGGGTGTTGGCGCCGATCGGGGTGCCGTAGGTCTTGCCGTCCGACTGGCCGGCCGCGAGCAGGTTGGGGTCCACGCCCGAGGTGTCGAGCTTGCTGTCGCCGGTGGTGGTGAGCACGCCCGCCTCGGCCAGGGTCGACACCACCGGGTTGTCGACGATGAGGACGTCGGGGGAGTTGCCCTGCTGGGCGGCGAGCAGCGTCTTGTTGGCCAGGTCGCTGGTGTCGAAGCCGGTCCGCTTGATCTTCACTCCGGCCTCGCTGCCGCAGGCGTCCAGCAGCTTCACCCACGCGGAGCCCTTGGCGAACTGCGGGTACGGGTCCCAGATCGTGTACGTGCCGTCGTCCGCCGCCTTCGCCCCGGTGCCTGCCGAGCCGGATCCGCAGGCGGTGGCGCTCGTGGCGACGGCCAGGGCGGTCAGGGCCGCGGCGGTCAGGCGGCGCCGTCTGGAGAAGCTGTTCATCGCGGGGTCCTTTGTGTCGGGCATGCGGGTGCCGAGGCGAGGGCGCTGCTGGAAGTGGGCACGCCGAACAGCGCTGATGGGCGTTCGGGCCTTTGACGGGGTGAAGGGCCTGTGACGGGGTGAAGGGCGTGCGAGGGGGGGGAAGGAGGAGGCCAGGGGGCCTCGGTCAGGCCGTCGTATCGGCCCCGGTGCCCGCCGCGGGCGTGACCCCCGCGGGTCCGGTGCTGGCCCGCAGGGAGATGGGCGGGGTGAGGAGGTGGTGCCGGGGCGGGGCATCGGGGTGGTCGAGCCGTTCCACCAGCAGCTCGACGGCGAGCCGGCCCAGGTCGGCCGCGGGCACGTCCGCCGCCGTGAGCCGCGGGGTCACCGTCTCGGCCCAGCGGGCGGCCACGACCCCGGTGACGGAGAAGTCGCGCGGGACATGGCGGCCGGCCTGGGCCAGCCCCCGGTACAGACCGCCCAGCGCGGCCTCGTTCAGTGTGACCAGGCCGGTGGTGGCCGGGTCGTCGTGCAGGATGCGTTCCACACAGGCCTGGCCGGAGGCGGCGTCGTCCCCGCAGCAGTAGGTGCGCACGGTCAGCCCGCGCTCGGCCGCGGCCTTGGTGAAGCCGTCCAGGCCGCGGTGCGCGGACTCGTACCCGGCCCGCAGCAGTTGCTCCGGGCGGTTGACGAAGGCGATCCGGCGGTGGCCGAGGTCCGCCAGGTGATGGACGCAGGCCTCCACGAGCGCGATGTGGTCCAGGCCCACCCACCATGTGCCTTCGGGGCGAGCGGTACGGCCGATGGCGACGGAGGGGAAGTCCAGGGCGGCCAGATGGTCGGCCCGGTCGTCCTCCAGCCTGATCTCCATCAGGATCGCGCCGTCGACCCGCCGCTCACCCAGCAGTCGCTGGAAGGAACGGTCGCTGTCCACGCCGCTGGGGGACAGCAGCACGTCGTAGTCGTAGACCGCGGCGGCCTCGACGACGCTGCCGATGAAGTCCAGCTGCATTCCCGTGTAGTGGTTCCCGGCCGGCGGGAAGACCAGGCCGAGGGTGCTGGTCCGGCCGTTGGCCAGGGCACGGGCACTGGCGCTGGGCCGGTACCCGAGTTCGTCGACGACCTGCTGGATCTTCCGGCGGGTGTCGTCCGACACCGGGCGCTTGCCGCTCAGCGCGTAGGAGACGGTGCTCCGCGAGACACCGGCCCGGCGGGCGATCTCACCGATGTTCACGGCAACTCCTTGCTCGAGGACCGAACCGGTTCGACAGCGACCGGTCGTTGTCGAACCGGTTCGCATGGAGGGAACGTAGGAACTGCCCGGAGGCCTGTCAACACCCGGGCCGAACTTCGCAGGCCGGGCGTCGCGACCGACAAGATCCCTGTGCCGGAGGGATTGCTGGCCCGAGGCGCCGGTGCTAGCTTCCCGAACCGGTTCGATGCGGCGATCCACTTCCCGGGCTTGCCCTGTCCGTTCGCAGGCTACTGCCGTCACCCACGTCTGCCCCCTACGCATGCCATCGAGTCGAACCGGTTCGACGGCAGTGTCACAACCGCCCCCGACGATTGAGGACGCTACCCATGCCATCCCCTGACAGATCCCCGCGGCGCCGCGCCCCGGCCGCCGTGGCGCTGACCCTCGGCGCGGGCCTGCTGGCCACACCGGCAGCCCCCGCGCACGCGGCGGAGCCGCCCCCGCCCGCCGCCCGCTACACCTTCGACCAGGACGACATGGCCTCCGGGAAGATCACCGACAGTTCCGGCAACGGCCTGACGGCAGATCTGGTGAACGCCTCCACCGCCCGTTCCGTCGAGGGCACGGCCGGGGGCAAGGCCCTCGCCCTGCCCGGCGGTGCGGCCGGCTCCAGTGGTGCCTATGTCCGCCTGCCCCGCGCAGTGGTCGGTGACGCGGCCGACCTGACGGTCTCCGCACGCGTGAAGTGGAGCGGCGACAAGTCGCCCTGGCAGCGGATCTTCGACCTGGGCACCGACACCACCAAGTACCTCTTCAGCACCCCGTACAACGGCGGCGGACTGTTCCAGACCTCCGTGACCACCGGCGGAGGGGGCGCGGAGGCACAGGTGCGCGGCTACGCGCCGCTCCCCGCGGACCAGTGGCGGACGGTGACCGTCACCCTCGACACCTCCGCCGGCCGGCTCACCACCTACCTCGACGGCGTGGCGGTCTCCTCCGCCGAGACCGGCATCAAGGCCAAGGATCTGCTGGAGAGTTCGGCCACCGCCGCCGGCTACATCGGCAAGTCCCTCTACCCGGACCCGCTGCTCAAGGGCGCGATCGACGACTTCACCGTGTGGCACGCGGCGCTGAGCGCCGAGCAGGTGGCCGGTACGGTCGGTGCCGTGCCGACCGTCCAGGAGCTCTCGAAGACATCCTTCGAGGTCCGTACCACCACCGGGACCGCCCCGTCCCTCCCGGCCGCCGCCCGCGCCTCCTTCACCGACGGCTACGACCGGGACGTGCCGGTCACCTGGGACGCCGTACCGTCCGAGAAGTACGCGAAGCCGGGCACCTTCACGGTGGCCGGGACCGCGGCCGGACGCGCGGTGCAGGCCACCGTCACCGTGGTCCGCGAGGGGCAGCTCACCGTCGACCTCGGCTCGGACACCGGCGCTTTCCACGGCGGCGCCTCCGGCACCCTGTACGGCGTGTACGGACCGGACGTCCCCACCAACAACCTCATGGAGGGCATGGGCCTGCGCACGGTCTCCACCAAGGCCCAGGACGGCCCGCAGCACCCGGGTGCCGACGCGCTGGAGGTGGTCAGGCCGCTGGCCGACTCCACCGACGGCGACGTGTACATCTACATGACCGACATCCACCGCGGCTTCCCGTACCAGTGGCCGGGCGACACACCCGAGGAGAAGATCGAGCTCTACCGGGAGAAGGTCGCCCAGCAGGTCGACCAGGTCCTGAAGCTGCCGAAGCGGTACCAGGACAACATCGTCTTCGTGCCGTTCAACGAGCCCGAGGGCAACATGTTCGGCACCGGCGAGTGGAGCTACGACAAGGTCAGCTGGCTCGACAAGCCCGACCGCTACTTCGCCGCCTGGGACGACTTCTACAAGCTCATCAAGGGCAAGATGCCCGAGGCCCGCATCGCCGGGCCCAACACCAGCGTCCTGTACGACCAGGTGAAGGGCTTCCTCACCCACACCCTGGCCGCAGGCACCCTCCCGGACGTCATCACCTGGCACGAGCTGAGCCACCCGGAGGCGGTGCGCGAGAGCGTCGCCAAGTACCGGGCGTGGGAGAAGGACCTGTTCGAGGGCACCGGCAAGGCGGGCACCGAACTGCCCGTCAACATCAACGAGTACGCCTTCAACTACCACACCTCGGTGCCCGGCCAGATGATCCAGTGGGTGTCCGCGATCGAGGAGTCCAAGGTCGACGCCGACATCGCGTACTGGAACATCGACGGCAACCTCTCCGACTCCGCGGTGCAGTCGAACCGCGGCAACGGCCAGTGGTGGCTGCTGAACTCCTACGCTTCGATGAGTGGCCACACCGTCGAGGTGACCCCGCCCTTCCCGGGCGAGAACTACACCATGCAGGGCGTCGGCACGCTCGACGAGAAGAGGAAGCAGGCCCGGCTGCTCTTCGGCGGCTCCACGGGCAAGGGCCACATCACTTTCGCGGGCGTCCCGAAGAAGCTGTTCGGCGACCGGGTGCACGCCTGGGTGAAGGAGATCGAGTGGAGCGGCCAGATCGGCGACAACTCCGGCCCGATGCTGCTCACCGAGCGGAACCTGAAGGTCGGTGACGACGGCACGGTCGTCGTCGACTTCGGTGACGGCGGGCTGCCGGCGCTGAAGGAGTCCTCGGCCTACGAGATCGTCCTCAGCCCGGCCGGGAAGGCGAAGAGCACCCAGTCGCCGCCCGTGCGCTGGCAGGGCTCCTACGAGGCGGAGGACGCCGCCCACACCGGGTCCGGCTGGTCGAAGAACGGCCCGGAGGGCTCGCCCCGCGACGTGTCGAAGTTCTACACCTCCGGCGGCTACGACGTGGGCGGTCTGCGCACCGGCTCTGACGTCACGCTGGACTTCACCGTGGACGTCCCCGAGGACGGCGTCTACGACCTGAGCGTCTTCGCCAACTCCCTCAACACCTTCGACAAGGTGAAGGCGCAGGGCCCGGCCAATGTCTTCCTGCGCGTGGACGGAAAGGCGGACAGCGAGCGGGAGCTGCACCTGCCGCTCGGCTACAAGTGGGTGGTCTGGGACCACACCGACACCGAGGTGAAGCTCACCAAGGGCAGGCACACCCTGACGCTCGCCGCGAAGAGCCTCGACGGCAAGCGCGCCACCAAGGGCGACGCCATAGTCGACCGCCTCACCCTGTCCCTGCCGGACGCCTCGGCCGGCACCCGGGTGTACGAGGGCGAGCTGGCCTGGCCGGGCGGCGGGGCACGGCCCGTCTACGACCTGCCGAATCGGTCGGGCTCGGGCGCGGTCCGGCTCGCCAAGGGCCAGACGGCCACGTTCTGGGTCTACTCACCCGCCGACCGCGAGGCCACCCTGAGGGTCGACACCCTCGGCGGCACCGGCGCCCGGCTCTCCGTCAACGGGCACGACGTGCTGCGCCTGGCCAAGAACCGGAGCAGTGTGGCCGTGTCCCTCTCGGGCGGCGTCAACAAGGTGACCGTGACCGGCGGCCCGGCCGCGACCCTCGTCGACCGTCTGACGGTCACACCGACCGAGGGCAGGCTGCCGACGCGCACCTACGAGGCAGGCCAGGCCGAGCTCGCGGGCTCGGCCACGCTCGCCCCGCTCTCGCTGGCCACCGACGGCACGGCGATCACGGGCATCGGCGGCGCCCCCGGCAACGGCAACACCGCGACGTTCACCGTCACGGCCGACCGGCCCGGCCTGTACGCGCTGCGCGTCCGCTACTCCAACCCCGAACAGTCCGAGGCCACGCACTACAACCCGGATCCGCTCGCCCGCCACGCCGACATCAGCGTCAACGGCGGCGAGCCGCGGCGCGTCGGCTTCCCGCACAGCTTCCACCAGAACAACTTCTGGGAGCTGACCGTCCCGGTCCAGCTCGGGAAGGGGAAGAACACGATCGGCTTCCGCTCCGAGGAGCTGCCGAACTACGACGGCACCACCTATGCCTCGGACACCTTCCCCGGGGTGCTGCTCCGCTCCCGCTACGCGCCGCTGATCGACCGGATCACCGTCGTGCCGTACGCGCGAGAAGACTGAGGAGGCCGAGGGGTGAGGTCGGTCCTCGGGGGGACCCGCTGAGAAGGGCGGGGTCGGTGGCGCTCCCCCGGGGGACCGGCCCGGCCCAGGTTCCCCCGGTTCAGCCACGAGCTGGGGGAGCCGTCAGCTCAGGCGGCCCTGTTCGCAGACGCGCCGGGCGACCTCGCGGAGCTTGATGTTCCGCTCCTGGGAGAAGCGGCGCAGCACGTCGAAGGCCTCCTTCTCGTTGAGGTTGTGGCTGCCCATGAGGATGCCCATGGCCTCGCCGATGAGATGACGCGTGGCGACGGCCTGCTCCATCTGGGCGTGGCTGCGGGCACTGGCGAAGGCGATGGCGGCGTGCGAGGCCAGCAGCCAGCCGGCGGTCTCGCTGTCCTCCGTGAAGGACCCCGCGCGGCCGGAGTAGAGATTGAGCGCGCCGAGCTCCTCGTCCTCGGTGTACAGCAGGAAACCCATCATGCTGCCCACGCCCAGTTCACGGGCCTGCTTCGCGTACGCGGGCCAGCGAGGCTGCTCGTCGGTGAAGTCGGGGACGCGGAAGACCCGTCCCTCGGAGCCGCTCCGCGCCGCGTCGAAGCAGGGGCCCTCCGCCAGGCGCTCCTGCAGCTGGTCGCTCTCGACGACCAGGTCGGACGTGGGGGCGAGCGTCTCCACCCGTTTGCCGTGCAGGAGGAGAATGCCGGCCGCGTCGCATCCGGCCACGAGCCTCGTGGCCGAGTCGGTGATGTGTTCGAGGGTGGCGTCGACCGACTCCTGGGCGAGCAGGTCCCGTGCCATGGAGGCCATCTGCTGCGCGAACACGCGCCATTCCACCGTGATTCTCCCTCGGTCGTCACCTCGGCGTCCTCCCTGCCCACGTTGTCACGTTTCCCCGGGGAGGGCCGCCCCGTTGCGTCATCTATCGAGTTTCGATAGATTTCCATCGTGGCCCGATCGAGGGAGTGGTGATGAGGAAGGTACGTGTATCTGCGCACCCCGATCCTCGTGATCACGATCCTCGGTATCGTGACGGCCCAGGTCGTTGTGGTCTGTGTGTGGCGGCTGGTGACGATGGTGCGCCGCGGGACGGTGTTCTCCACCGCCGCCTTCCGGTACGTGCACATCGTGATCGGCGCGTTCGTGGCGGCCGCCCTGCTGGTCTTCGCCCTCGCGGTCGTGCTCGCGCCCGGCGAGGCCGTCGCTCCCGGCGTGGTCCTGCTGCTGTGCGGGGTCGTCGTGGCCGTGCTGGGCGTCGCGCTGGTCGTGCTCGTGCTGCTCGCACAGGCCGTCGCACGCGACATCGAGGCGGCCCGGATGCGGGCCGAGTTGGAAGAGGTCATCTGATGGCGATCGCCGTCGACATCGACGTGATGCTGGCCAAACGGAAGATGTCCGTGGGCGAGCTCGCGGAACGCGTCGGCATCACCCCCGCCAACCTGGCGGTCCTCAAGAACGGCCGCGCCAAGGCGGTCCGTTTCTCCACACTCGCCGCACTCTGCGAAGTGCTGGAGTGCCAGCCGGGGGACCTGCTGCGCTGGGAGTCCGACGGCGTCGACGGGTGAAGTCGCCGCTCTGGACAATGCGGTGATGGAGAACATCAGCATCCGGCCCGTCCGGCCGGGCGAACTGGCCGCTGTCGCCGGGCTCCGATGGGAGTGGCTCGTCGAGAACGGCGGCGAGGCCCCCAGCGAACGCGAGGAGTTCGTACGGCACTTCGCCGCATGGGCCCGGGAGAACGCGGCGTCGCATCGGTGCATGGTGGTCGTGCGTGACGACGCCGCGGTCATCGGCATGGCGTGGCTGGCCGTGGTGCAGCGGGTGCCCACACCGCGAGCGATGCGGCGGGCCTCCGGCGATCTGCAATGCGTGTACGTCGTCCCCGAGGCCCGGGACGGCGGGCTGGGCGGGCGGCTCATCCAGGCCGTTCTGGACCGGGCCCGGGAGCTCGGGCTGGAGCGGGTCACCGTGCACTCGACCCGGCGGGCGATCCCCGCCTACGCCCGGAACGGTTTCCAGGAGTCGGCCCGCCTGCTGCAGGCCCATGTCGCGAGTCCCCGGGGCGTATGACCATGGCGCCGGGCGGAGGATCCGCGGAAGAACGGGGCAAGATTGTGCCGGGCCGCATCCGGACAGGGCGTTGAGGCGTCTTCGACGATATGGATCTGGAGAAGCCGGCCCGCGAGGACTCCGAGGCGCGGGTCGATCTGCGCAAGAGAGCGGCTGAGGCGTACGCGCCGCCCGTGCGTGAGGGCGCCGCGCCCGAGGGGTGTCTCGCCGTCGCGATCCGAATTCCCGTGCGGATCGTGGTGCTCGTGCTGGTCGTCCCGGTGCGCATGGTGTGGGACGCGCTCGTCGTGGCCGGACGGTTCCTGAACGACACGGTGTTCCGGCCGGTGGGGCGGGCCCTGCTCTGGCTCGGGCGGGCGGTGTTCGTCTGGCCGTTCGTGGGGCTGTGGCGGTACGTCGTCGTGCCGGTGGGCAAGGCCCTCGGGTGGCTCGGGCACGTACTCGCGATCGTGCCCCTGGTGTGGCTGTACCGGCATGTGCTGACGCCGGCCGGGCACGCGATCGCGTGGGCCGCCAAGGGGGTCGGGGCCGCGCTCGGCTGGGTGTACGCGCATCTGCTCACGCCCGTCGGGCACGCCGTGATCTGGCTGCTCAGGGGGCTCGTCGTCGTACCCGCCCTGTGGCTGTACACCTGGGTGATCGCACCGGTCGGGCGCGCGATCGCCTGGTGCGGCAAGGGTCTGGTGTGGCTGGTGAGCACGATCGTCACCGGCGTCGGAACGGCCCTCTACTGGATCACCCGGATCCTGCTCGTCCTGCCCGCCCTCGCCCTCTGGAACTGGGTTCTCGCCCCCGTCGGGCGGGTCCTCGCCGTCATCGGCCGGGAAATACGGGACGCCCTCGGGCACGCGTGGCGCGTCGCCGGGCACATCTCGCTCGCCGTCGGGCGATTCCTCGGCACCCTCTTCCGGTGGATCTTCGTCGAGCCGGTGCGGTGGGTGTACCGCAGCGTGCTGACACCGCTCGGACACCTCGTGCGGGACACCGTCCTGCGGCCCGTCGCCGAGGCCGCCCGCAGCGTGGGGCGCGCCACCCGGCAGGCCCTGGCCACGGCCCGGGAGTCCGTACGGCAGGCGCGTGCCGACTTCCGGCGGATGCTCTTCGGCGAGCCGAGGCGGCCGCGGCCGGTGGACCGCGGGGAACCTTCGGCGCGCGAGACACGTACTCTTGGTAGCAGTACGACCGCTCTCACGAAGGACTGAACGACACTGGGCAAGCGACAGCCCGAAGGCCCGCCGCCCGCACCCGCGGTGCAGCGCATCCGACTGCGCTACACCAAGCGCGGCCGCCTCCGGTTCACCAGCCACCGTGACTTCCAGCGCGCCTTCGAGCGTGCGTTGCGCCGTGCCGAGGTGCCGATGGCCTACTCGGCGGGCTTCACACCGCACCCGAAGGTGTCGTACGCCAATGCCGCACCCACCGGCACGGGCAGTGAGGCGGAATACCTGGAGATCGCGCTCACCGCACCGCGCGATCCGGAGCAGCTCAGGTCCCTTCTCGACGCGTCGATGCCCACCGGGCTCGACATCGTCGAGGCGGTCGAGGCCCGCACCTCGGGACTCGCCGACCGGCTGACGGCTTCCGTGTGGGAGCTGCGGCTGGACGGTGTGCCGCCGGAGGAGGCCCGCCGCGCGGCGGACACCTTCACCGCGGCCGAGGCCGTCGAGGTCCAGCGCCAAGCCAAGAACGGCGTCCGCACCTTCGACGCCCGCGCCGCCGTGGTGAGCCTGGAGATCCCAGACCTCACGGAAACGCACAGTTCGCAGGCTGATAGGCCGACCGACCAGCCCTGTGCGATACTGCGCCTGGTTGTTCGGCACGTGACGCCTGCCGTACGACCCGACGACGTCCTGTCCGGTCTCCGCGCCGTGGCCGACCTGGCGCCGCCGGTCCCCGCAGCGGTGACCAGGCTGGCGCAGGGGCTGTTCGATGAAGAGACCGGCAC
>NZ_JBSHKH010000055.1:50600-51719 GCF_053643595.1 Streptomyces sp. NPDC055506
GCACGGTGACCGACCCGCTCGCGCCCGACCGCGAGGCAGCGGAGGCCCATTCAACGGCCGAACCGACTGCCGCCGCGACGGCGCCGGCGTAAGGAAGGTTCCGCGAAGGGACACGTCGTAGCGCCGCCCTCGGACTCGGGAGCCACCTGGGTCGGGCAGCGTACCGACCAGAAGACTTTCGCCAGGCCGTACGCATTCGGCGTACGGAACCGGCGAGACAGGACACGGAGAGCTCCCGTGCGGCGCCCGCGCCCCGGACGGCGGCGACGCGCACAGCGCGAGCCGCGGACGTCACCGGCATCGCCGGACCAGGCGCGGCGCCCGGGAGCCTGACGGGAGAAAAGCCCGCATGCTCGAACCGACCGAACCCGCAGAGTCCTCAACGGGCTCCGAACAGAACACCCCCAGCGACACCCTGCCGCCCCGCCGGCGGCGCCGTGCCGCGTCCCGCCCGGCGGGTCCCCCCGTCGGCGGCTCCTCCGACGCCCCGGTGGAGACCGTCGCTCCGGCCATACCGGCCGCCGATCCCGACGAACTCACGACCGAGGCCGTAGCGGCCGGCGAGGAAGCCGCCGCCGAGGCGGACGAGACGTCCGAGGCCGCGCAGGCCGCTGAAGCCACCGAAATCGCCGAGGAGGCAGCACCCGCCGCTCCTCGCAAGCGGCGCCGCGCCGTCCGTCGCGCATCCGCACCAGCCGGGACCCCGGAGGCCACGGAGGCCGCCGAGACCGTCGTCCCGGTGACCGCCGCCGCTCCGGCCGACTCCGAGGCGTCGGAGCAGGCCGAGGTCTCCGCTCCCGCCGCGTCCGCCGCGGTGTCCGAGGACGCCGCTCCCCGGCGTACCCGGCGTCGTGCGACGCGCACGGTGACCTCGCCTGCTGCGGCTCCGGCGGAGACGTCCGAGACGGCGCAGGCCGCGACCGCTGGCCCTGCCGAAGAGACCGAGGCCGTCGCGCCCGACGAGGCCGCTGCGTCCCCTGAGGCCGCCGAGGCCGTCGAGCCTGCCGAGGTGTCCGAGGACGCCGCCCCCCGTCGGACCCGTCGCCGTGCCTCGCGGCGGGTGTCCGCGCCTGCCGGAGCGCCGGAAGGCAACGCCGAGGAGGCGAAGGCACCTGTGAC
>NZ_JBSHKH010000056.1:0-51084 GCF_053643595.1 Streptomyces sp. NPDC055506
GTCGTAGAAGAGGCGGTGCACGGAGTCGCCGTCGTTGCGGTAGTTCTTGGCCGCGTTGATGCCGCCCTGGGCGGCGACCGAGTGGGCCCGGCGGGGCGAGTCCTGGAAGCCCGTCCCGGAACGCGTCGATGACGATTCCCGGAACGGCGAATTCACGCCCCTGTGCCGGAATCCCCTCGTACGGCTCCCCGGTATGGGTTCCCCGCGCGGTGAACCGGCTGACGACCTTGTCGCCCTCCAGGATCCAGTCGTCCACCGTGACATGCAGATCGGGGAAGGAAGCGCGCTGGATCCGCACCCATTCCTTCAGGTGCTCCACGCCCTCCTCGCTGTTCGGGGCGGTGCCGTGACTGATGTGGTCGGGGGCCGCGCCCTCGTAGATGACGTCGAGGTTCCCCTTGTTGAGGCACTCCTCGTAGTAGCGCTCCAGAACGGCCTTGTTCTTCAGGGTGTCGGACATTTTCTCGCGCTCCTTTTCTGCGGGAATTCAGCCGGCCGGGACCGGGCCCTCGAATCCGGTCAGCGTCATGACACGGGCGCCGGTCGAGGCGTTCTTCACTTTCCAGGTGCCGAGGACGGGGTCCCCCTCGATGAGGGAGTCGCCGTCCTCGGGGTCGTGCGGGGTGACGCGGCCGACGGTCAGCGGGTCCACCGCGACCGAGAGCCCCGGCCCCTGCCGCGCGCACAGCCGCACCACGTTCTCCAGCGCGGACACCGCGAGGGCGGTGCGCGGGGCGGCGGGTGTCGCCCACAGGTCGCCGGGCGCGCAGGGGCGTACCCGGCCCTCCCAGCGGCCACGCTCGCCCCTGGTCCAGCGCGCGCGGGGCACCACCGAGGACCGCCAGCGCAACCGCGCGGGCCCCGAACGCCAGGTCGTCATCGGGGTGATGCCGCTGCGCGGCGGGGCGGGCGAGCGGGTCTCCCCGGGCCCGGGCGCGTAACGGAGGCGGACCCTCGCCTCGGCGTCCGGGGCTTTGGGTTCGCCCGGCCGCCGGAAGCGGACCTCCACGGTCCAGGAACGCCCTTCGTAGCCGCCCCGGACCTCACGCTCCAGGACCGTCGCCGGGCCGTGGAGCTTCAGCAGGTCGAGGGGGACGACGATGTCCTCCAGACACTCGGCCTCCAGCTCCGGGAAGTCCGGGGGCACGATCCACTCCGCGCCCCGCAGCGCGTTCTCCAGGAGCAGGCTCACCGGGACCGCCTCCGCGCCGTCCACCAGGAAGTCCGTCAGGACCGGTGTGGTGTCCCGGTCGAACCGGACCCGCGACACCAGGCGGGTGTGCGGCTCGTAGGAGGTCACCTCCCCGAGGTGGTGGATCTTCGGATACACCTCGGCGTGTCCCGGCAGGTCGGGCACGACCGGGTAGCCGGTGGCCTGCCCGGGGTCGATCGCGTCTCCGAGCGGCCCGACGAAGGTGATCTCACCGGTGGAGCCGGCCAGCAGTTCGTCCTGCCACTTGGCGAGTCCGTCGGCCACGCCGAGCGGGGCCATGTAGCGGCGGGTCGCCTCGAAGTTGGCGATGAGGCCGATGCGGTCCCAGGTCGGCCAGGCGAGCGTCATCACCGGGAAGTCGGCGCGGCGCTCCGCCCACCGGCCGAGCCGGGCCAGGCCCTCGTTCGCCGCGGCGTACTCCAGCTGGCCGACCATGCCGCCCAGGCGCCCGGTGAGCGAGCCCACGTTGCAGAAGAACTTGAGCCTGCTGCCCTCGAGTTCGCCGAAGAGGTGGAGGAAACTGCCGATCTTCGTCCCCACCGTCCGCAGGATGTCGTCGTCGGACTTCTTGGGCAGCCGGGCCGCGTGGTCCACGCCCGCGTTGTGCACGACGCCGGTGAGGGCGTCGCCCTCCCGCCGCACCAGGTCCCGAACCTGCTCCGGGTCGGTGAAGTCGCAGCGCACGTACTCGATGCGCAGTCCGCGCTTCTGTGCGGCGGTGACGTTGCGGGCGAGTTCCCACAGGCGGCGGGTGCGGGCGATGTCGCGGCGGATCTCGGGCAGCGGGCGGCCCCGGCCGCTGCCCGACCACAGCTGCTTCTCGTACTCCTTCAGCTCCGCCTCGTCCACGCCGAACCAGGGTTCGCCCTCGGAGGGGAACGGCTCCCGGCCGGTCACCAGGACCCGCGTGCCGTGCCGTTCGGCGAGCGTACGGGCCAGTTCCCAGCCGATGCCCCGGCCGCCGCCCGAGATCAGGACGCAGTCGCCCTCGCCCAGGTCCAGCACGGACGGGCCGACGGGCCGGGCGGCGGGCGACAGGGTCAGCCGCCGGCCCTCGCGGTGGCCGACCTCGATCTCCCCCGGCCGTCCCAGCTCGCTCGCGACGATGCCGGGCAGATCGTCGACGGAGGACGGCCCGACGTCGACGACCCGGGCATTGCAGTTGGGGAACTCCCGGTGCAGCGTCTTGGCCAGGCCCGCCCAGATGCCGCCCAGCGGCTGCGCCAGGTCGTCGTCGGGGTGGTGGCCCATACCGCCCCCGAGACAGGTGACGGCCAGATAGAACAGCCGCCGGGCCGAGGTCTCGCCCGACCAGTCGTCGTACTGCCCCCGCAACGCGCCGACGGTCCGCAACAAGGGCTCGCGCCAGGCCTCGGCGAGATCGGCCGCACTGTGCCCATGCGACACGCCGGTCACCGTGAGATCGACGATCGCGTCCACGGGCCCGTCACCGCCGGGGGCCTGTGCGGATGCGCCGGAGGCCGGTTCTGGCACGCCCGGGGCCGGTTCTGGCGCACCGGGACCCTGTGCGCCCGGGACCGGCGCCGACGGGCCGAGGCCCGGATCCGGTGCGCCGGGGGCCGGCGCGGGCCGGCCGAGGCCGGGACCGGGCGCGCCGGAGGCCTGCGCGGATGCGCCGGCGGCCTGCGCGGATGCACCGGGGGCCGGTCCCGGCGCGCCGGAAGCCCGTGCGGGCGCGCGGGGGCCCGGATCGGGCCCGCCGGGAGGCTGTACGGGTGCGCCCGGGGCCGGTACGGGCGGGCCGGTGGTGGGGGTGTGGCGGTGTACGTGGGCGCCGTGTGACGTCAGTTCGTGGGCGACTCGGTCGGCGGTCGGGTCGTCGCAGGCGAGGAGGAGGACCCGCATGCCTGACAGGCCGGGTGCGACTCCGGTGAGGGGTGGCAGGGTGGCCGGGCGCCACACCATCCGGGTTGTCGGCTGGGGCTCCGCCCCGGGCGGGGACGTCTGCATGGGTGGGTGTTCCTTCCTGGTCGGGCCGGTCATGCCGGGTCGGCGTCGACGTGGCCGATCAGGGCCGCGCGCAGGTCTTTCATCTGCAGGACCATCCGGCCGTCCGGCCGGGCCGCGACGAACCGGTTCTCGACCCGCTCGGCGGCCAGGCCGAACCCGGGAGGTGTGGCATACAGGCCGATGGGGTCGGGGCCAGTGGACAGGGTGTGGTCGTTCGCCTCCTCGTAGAGGTCGATACGGCGGATCGACAGGGGCGCGGCGACCGGCATCCGGCGGTCGTCCGGCAGGTCCAGCACCCCGACCCGGGCCAGTCCGTCCAGCAGGACGCACGGCACGGAGAACCCCTGCCAGTGCGGTTCGTCCGAGGGGAGGGAGAGGTCGTAGCGGGCCCTCTTGCCCAGGGGGTGGACGGCGGTGCCGCTCGTCGAGACGAACGGTCCGCTCAGCCGGACCGGGGAGCCGGGCTGGTGGTACGGGTCGGGGACGGGAGTGTCGTCCGCGTGGTCCCAGGCGTCCCAGCGCGGGGCGTGCGGATACGCGTCCGCCAGGAGCACGCGGGCCGTGAAGTGCGGCCTGTCCTTGACGAGTACGACGCCACTGGGCGCCACCACGTCCTCCAGGACCCGGACCTGGACGACCGTGGTCTCGCCCCCCTCGTCCCCCTCGTCCTCGACGACCTCGGCCGTGATGCGCTTCGGTGCCGTGGGGACGTCGCGGTACACCCGCAGGAAGTGCTCGAACGTCACGTCCTCGAAGCCCACCACCCGCCGGCCCGGCACGAGGCGACGGGCCGCCTCGGCCGCCAGCTCGGTCACGAACGTGCCGGGCAGCGTGGGTTCGCCGCGCACGGTGTGGTGTTCCAGATAGCCGTCCGTGCGCAGGTCGAAGGGGCACTCGAACTCCGCCGACCGGCCGTCCGAGGACACCTCGCGCCGCAGGAAGAACCCCCCGGGCTCCCCGGGCCGCTCCCCCGGACCCTGCGCGAGATAGCCGGGGTAGAACTTCTCCACCGTGGCCTTCTCCGCTTCGCCGAGGTGCACGACCGAGGGGCGCCGGACGGGCGCGTGCAGCTCCTGCACGAAGTGGTGGACGCCCTCGGGCACCGGCATGCTGCTGTAGGAGCCGGCCCGTTCGTAGTACGCCTTCGTCAGCTCCCCGGCACCCATGCCGACACCCGCCCACAGCGTCCAGCCGATGGTGACCTCCGGGTGGTCCGAGGTGGCTGTCGCATGGCCGGCCGCCGTGCCCAGGAAGTCGTTGGCGGAGGCGTAGTCCGCCTCACCGAGCTGCCCGAACCAGCCCAGCAGCGAACCGAAGTTGCACCACAGCCGCGGCGGGGCGTCGCGCAGCGCGTACTTCAGGTTGCGGTACGACGCCACCTTCAGATCCCGGATGGCGGTGAACTCCGCGAAGTCCTTGTCCTTGATGAGCGCCGAACGCTGGAGCCCGGCCGCGTTGACGAGCAGGTCGACCCGTCCCTCCGTCCGGAGGATCTCTCCGAGGGCCTTCTCGACCTCGGCTCCGTCGCGCATGTCGCAGGCGCGGTAGGTGACGCGCTCGGTGCCGCTGTGCTCCGCCATCTCGCGCAGATTCGCGCGGGACTCGCGGGCGTTGAGCATCCGGTCGAAGTCCTTGGTGATGCTCGCGACGCTACGGCCGCCGCCCTTGCCGAGCTCGGCGGAGATGTACTTCGCCCGGCCGGCGGCGAACTCCTCGTCGGTGCCCTCGAAGACGGACGCCGGGTAGGCGTCGAGGTCGTTGCTGCCGAGGACGTGGATGCGCGGGCCGAACTCCCTGGCGAGGGACTTGGCCACCTCCGCGGTGATGCCCCGGGTCCCCCCGGCCACCACGATCACGGAGTCCCGGTCCAGCGCGGCCGGCGTCGCCTCCTCCAGCTCGACCGGTTCCTCGCGCAGCCGAGGGACAAGGCGTGCTCCGCCGCTCTGAACGACCACGGGGAAGTCCCGCTCGGCCCGGCTCTCCTCCTCGACGCCGTGGACCGCCGCCGTCACGTCCGTCCCGGAGGTGAGGAACGCGAGGCTGCCGCCCTCGGCCAGCTCCAGGCCCGCGCTCTTCAGCAGGCCGGTGAACAGGCCCGAGCAGGGGTGCGGGGTGCCGTCCCGTACGGCGCCGAGCAGCAGCATCGTCAGATCGGCACCGGGCCGGGCCAGATCGTCGTAGGTCTGCTGGACGGCCAGGTACACGGCGTCGTGCAGGGCCGTCAGGGGCAGTGCGGTGTCCGAGGCGAGGGCGGCGTCGGCGTACGGCGGTACGGCGCGGGCGAGGTCGCTCAGCACCCGCAGGTGCGTGACCGGCCCGGCCGCGCTTGTCGAGAGTGCCTCGCGGACCGTTTCCGGAGTGACCCGGGGCAGGTGGTGCCAGCCGGGGCGGCCCCGGTCGTCGAGCGGCGTGGTGGACAGCACCGTGAGCCGGGCCTTGGGACCGGCGGCCCGGGCCACCAGATCGGGGGCGTCGGTGACGACCACGGCCCCGTCCGGCAGGAACGGCACCTTCTCACGCACGGGCTTCGCGGGCGTCTCCTCCAGCACCGGCACGAAGCGGCGCACGCACAGCGGGTCGCCGGCCTCGGTGTGGGTGGTGGAGCGGAAGGGCGCGCGCAGGAGGGCGGACGGGGTGCCGGGGGTGACGTCCGTCGGGCCCGGGATCGTCAGATGGACGCTCGCTCCCGGCCTGCCGGCGTCGCCGCCGCCGGACACGGTCGCCCGGCCCGCCGGTCCGTGCAGGGCACGCAGGACGGCCAGGCCGCCGGACGCGCCCAGGTAGCGGGCGTTCTCCGGCGCGTCGGGGCCGCACAGGACGGGTTCACGCGCGGGCGTCTCCTCCACGGTCTCGTCGACCGTCTCGTCGACGTAGGCGAGCACGGTCAAGCCCGCGCTCCGGGCCCGCTCCTCGGTCGTCAGGGCGAACAGGAAGGCACCCTCGGCGAGCTCCGCCCGGTCGTCCGGGAGCAGGTCGCCGATGAGGGAGCGGTACTCGGGGAGGCTGTTGCCGTTGATACCTCCGGCCAGGGCGAAGTCCAGTTCCCCGGTGCGCAGATAGCGGCTCGCCAGGGTGAGGGACGACAGGGCGGAGGCGAAGCCCGAGTCCACGGTCATGTTGGCGCCGTTGAGGTCGAAGTAGTTCGCGACCCGGGCGGAGATGATGTTGGGCATCTGGCCGGGGAAGGAGTCCTCGTTGGACTCCGGGATCATCGACCGCACCTGTTCGCGCAGCCGGTCCAGCACGCGCGGAACCTCGGCGGACCCGGCCGGGGGCGAGGCGGCGAGGGCCTCCCCGACATCGTCCAGGTAGCAGCGGTTGGCGTAGTGCATCGCCGCCCTCGTCGGCCCCATGTGCCCGACGAACACCCCGGTCTTCGCGGCCTGTCCGCTCCAGAAGTCCGGCATCCGGTCGCGCAGTTCGTGCGCGCACTCCAGGATCATCAGCTGGCACCGGTCCAGCGCGCGGATCGTCTTCGGGGGGAGCCGGACCCGGTTGAACGGCGGTACCGGATAGTCCGCCCCGAAGCTGTCGAGCGGCCCGTCGCCGCCCTCCAGCCAGCGCGTCACGTCCTCCCGTCCCTCCAGTCCGGGCAGATGCGCCGACCAGCCCACGAGGGCCACCCGGCTGTCGGCCGCCGGTGCCTTGGTCGTGGGGGGCCGCACCTGTTCGGGTTCGGCGGCGCGGTCCTCGGAGACGATGAGATGGGCGTTCGTACCGCCGAAGCCGAACCCGGACACCGCCGCCAGCCGGGGCCGCTCCCCGTCGGCCGGCCAGGGCCTCGGCCGCGAGGTGACCTCCAGGCCGGTGTCGTCCAGCCGGAAGTCGGCCCGGGGCGTGTCGAGGCGGTACTGCCCCGGAATGGTGTCGTGCTCCAGGCCCTTCAGGTTCTCGATGAGCGAGACGACGCCCGCGGCCCAGCCGGTGTGGCCGAGCAGCGACTTGTTGGAGGTGACGGCCGTCGGCGTGGAGGTGCCGAAGTGCTCCCGCAGCGTGGTGAACTCCTCCAGGTCACCGGCGGGCGTACCGGTCGCGTGCGCGTTGATCCACCGCACGTCGGCGCTGTCGACCTCGCCGCCCTCCAGGGCCCGCTGCACGGCGAGGCCCTGCCCGGCGGCGTTCGGGGCGTAGATCGCCTTGCCCTTGCCGTCGGAGGAGGAGCCGAAGGCCCGCAGCACCCCGAGCACCCGGTCGCCGTCCCGGCGGGCCCTGCTCAGCCGCTTGAGGACGACCAGGGCCGCACCGTCCGCGAAGATCACGCCGTCGGCGCTCTCGTCGAGGGCGTGCACGGTGCCCCGCTTCGACAGGCCCTGGAGCTTGGAGAACAGCACCGTGCCGCGCGGCGCCAGCGCGAACGCCCCGCCGCACACGGCGATGTCCTGCTTGCCCATGAGCAGGCCCTTGGCCGCGATGTCGACGGCGTACAGGGACGAGGAGCACGCGGTGTCGACCATGTGGAGCTCGGTGGACTCCGGCAGGACACCGTCCATGGCCACCTCGCCGACCCGGTGGGGCAGGAAGCGGGACGGGGAGCCGGCGCCGCGCCGGTATCGCTCGGCGAGGGTGCGGTCGATGCCGTCGCGCAGCTTGTCCCGCTCCTCGTCGGGCAGGCCGAGGCCGTCGACGATGCCGTGCGTCAGGCGGGTCGCGCTCTGCAGGACGCCGGCCTCTTCCAGGTGCTGGCTGCCGTCCGGGGTGTAGCCGATCACGAAGGAGCACCGGTCGTCGTCCCGGCGGCCGACGCCGTCGAGCGCCTGCACGAGGCTGTGGCGCAGCCACTGGGTGGTCAGTTCCTGCTCATCCGGGCCGCCGGGCATGCCCGCGAGGGCGCCGTCGGCGGCCTCGAAGTCCGTGATGAACACGCACTGTTCGGCGTACGCCTTGTCCTCGGCGGACAGGTCCGCCGAGTGGAAGCTGTCGTGCCGCCAGCGGTCCCGGGGGACCTTGACGAACAGCTCGTCCCCGGTCGTGCGCAGCTTCCAGAAATCGTCGGGGCTATTGGCACCGGCGACGGCCATGCCCATGCCGACGACGGCGATGGCGTCGTCCCCGGACTCGGCGGATTCCCCGAACTCGGCGGATTCCCCGGACTCAGTGGATTCCCCGGACTCCGCCACCGGCTGCTTCTCGGGTTGCCGCGGCGGCGAGAGCAGCGCCGCGCCCAGTGTGAGGCCGCCGTCCGCCAGCACGACCTGCCCCGTGATCCAGCGGGCGTCGTCGGAGGCCAGGAAGGAGACGAGCGCGGCGAACTCCTCGGGGCTGCCCAGCCGCCCCCAGGGCGTGGCCCGTTCGATGACCTCCCGCATCGGTCCGGCGTCCGGGAACTTGTCCGCCACCTCGCTGCTCAGCATGGCGGCGGAGGCGATGTTGACGCGGATGCCCGACGGCGCCAGCTCCACGGCGAGATACCGGGAGGCGGCCTCCGCGGCGGCCTTCGCCGGGGCGCACGCCGAGTAGTTGGCCATCACCATCTGGGAGCCGCCGAGCGCGGAGACGGTGACGATGGAGCCGCCGCCGCCACGCGCCATGAGCGGCGCGGCGGCCCGGGCACAGCGCAGCCCGCCCTTGTAGTTGGTCTCGATCGCCTTGTCCAGGTGCGTCTCGGTGACCTCGTCCGGCGGCAGCAGGGCGCCGTTCGCCGCGTTGTTGACGAGGATGTCGAGCCGTCCGTGCAGCTCGTCGATCTCCTTGAACATCCGGTCGACCTGTTCCTGCCGGGCCACCGAGGCCCGTACGAGGTCGACCCGGGCGCCTTCGGCGACGAGCTCGTCGCGGGTCTGCTTGGCCTGGTCGTGCGAGTGGAAGTAGTTGAGGACGATGTCGGCGCCGCGCGCGGCGAGATCCCGCGCGATGGCCTTGCCTATCCCCCTCGACCCGCCGGTTACCAGCGCTACCTTGCCGGTGAGGTCGCTCATGAAATCCGTGTCCTTCTTCCAGAGATGCGTCAGGCGTGACCGGGACCGTCGCCGGTCCGGTTCAGCCGACCGGCTGGGGCTCGGCGAGCCGGTCCAGCTCCGCGATCACGAAGTCGGCGATGGTGTCGAGCGTGTTGTAGGGGTCCAGACGGAAGTCGGCCTCGCGCGGCGGCAGCCCGTAGCGCTGCGACACCCGCGACAGCAGCTCCACCTGCTTGACGGAGTCGACACCGAGTTCCGCCTCCAGCTGCACCCCGGCCTCGAAGACCTCCTCCGGGTACTCCAGCGCCTGCGCGTACAGGGTCCGCAGCTCGGCGAACACCTCGTCCCGGTCGAGAGCGGCGTTCGCGGGCGCGGAGGCCGCCGCGGCCGGGGCCCGCTCGGGCTCGGGCTCGGGCTTGTCGGCCTGCTCCGGCTCCCGCTGCGGCTCCGGCTTCTCCTGCCTGTCCCCGAAGGCCCGCAGATCCGTCCGGATCCGCTCCCTGACCTCGTGCCCGTGCGCCTTCCAGTACGCGTCGAAGAGGTCGGACGGCACGGACGGGGCGAGCAGTTCGGCGAGGCCCGAGCCCTCCGGGCCGGGGTCGGCCAGGCCCGCCGCGCGCAGGTCGCGGAGCGTGGTGTCCAGGGCGAGCCGATCGCCGTCATCGAGGGCGAGGGTCGCCAGGGAGCGGACGTCCGAGCCGCGCGTCAGCCGGGTCACCAGCTTGGACAGCGCGGGGCGTCCGCCCGCCTCGACGAACGTGGTGACACCGTCGCCGTGCAGCCGGCGCACCGCCGCCGCGAACCGCACCGGCTGCACGAAGTGATCCGCGAGCCGGCCCGCGAGCGGTTCGCCGGGCTCGTAGAAACGCTGGAGGATCGGCGAGTACACGCGCCCGCGCAGCGGGTGCTGCTCCAGCGTGCGGACGTACGCCTCGAACTCGGGCGCTGCGGGGGCGAGGGCCGGGGTGTGGAAGGGGAAGGGCGCGTCGATCTCGATCGCGCCGATGCCGAGCTGCGCCGCGACGGCCGTCACCTGGTCCAGGACGGCGTCGGGTCCGCTGACCACGGTCTGCTCGTCGTGGTTCTCGGTGGCGACCGCCAGCAGCGGCTCGTCCAGCAGTCCCAGCAGCATCCGCACCCGGTCCGCCCCGGCGGACAGGGCCACCATGCGGCCGTCGATCCCGTCGTGGCGTTCGATGACCGCGACGCGCTGCGCGACGATCCGCACCCCGTCCTCCACCGAGAAGGCACCCGCCGCGACGAGGGCGGTGATCTCGCCGAGGCTGTGTCCGGCGAGGACGTCCGGGCGGACGCCATGGTCGGTGAGGATCTCGTGGGCGGCGAGGCCGGCGCCGTAGATGGCGACCTGGGACATCCAGGAGTCGCGGGCGAGCAGGTCGCGCAGACCGGCCTCGCCCGGGGCGAGGACGAGGTCGCTGATGCGGCGGGAGAACAGCTTCTCGGTCTCGGCGTCGAGGCGTTCGAAGACCCGCCGGACCTGGGGGTGGGTGGCGTCGGCCCGGCGCAGCGCGGCGCCGTCGAAGCCGCCCTGGCCGGGCAGGAGGAAGGCGGTGGAGGTGTTTTCGGGCATGGCGGAGCTTCCCTTTCTCGCGAATGTGTCGAAAGTCGTGGCCGGTCGGCCGCTACGGGCCCGCTATACGGGCGCGGGCTCGGCCGGCCGCTGCCGGGTGCTGTCCAGGAGGTACTGGCCCATGGAGCCCAGGTTCCCGGCGATCAGCCGGTCGCCGGCCCGGCGGGCCGGGGGGATGTGCCGTGGTGCTCCGCGCACCAGCCAGCGCACCATGCGCACCTTCCAGCTGGTGTCCGGGCCGGGCGCCACGTGGTCCAGCAGGGCGTGCATGTTGGCCGCGGAGTAGAACCGCGCGGGGTCCACGATGGTGGCGAAGACACCGACCATGTCGCGGCCGTGTGTGGCGCTGCGGCTCATCGCCTCGATGAACTCGACCTCCTCGGGGCTGTGATCGGCGATGGCCGCGTGGTCGCAGGTGTATTGGTAGTGACCCCTGACCAGGTCGTCCCGCCGCCTGCCGTAGCGGGCGAGCGCCTCGGGCAGTCCGGCGCCGCCCTGCCGCGACCACGCGGTGTCGACGGCGTCCGCCAGGAGTTCGGCGCTGCGCAGGCTGTCGCTGATGCCGGCGGCGGTGATGGGGTCGCGGGTGTAGCCGGCGTCGCCGACCAGGGCCCAGCCGGGGCCGTGGGAGCGGCGCAGGAAGTTGGGCACGGATCCGGTCATCCAGCGGCCGGTGCGGCGGGTGTCGCGCAGGGCGGCGGCCCACTCGGGGTCGACGGCCTCGAAGGCGTCGATGACCGTCCGGTCGCGTTCCTCCTGGGCACCGGCCTTGAAGTCCCCGGTGGGCTGGGCGACTCCGACGATCGTCAGGCCGTCGTGGGTGGGCCAGGTGAAGGTGTGCTTGCGGGCGTGCCGGTGGGTGCGGACCCGGCCGTCGTGCGGCAGGCCCTCCCAGTACGCCCAGTGGCTCTTGTTGAGGACGGGCCGGGCGCCGTACTTCTCGGCGCCGGTCAGGCGGGCGACGGTGGAGTTGGAGCCGTCGCCGCCCACCACGAGCCGGGCGTGCTCGGTCACCGCGGTGCCGTCCTCGGTCTGTCCCCGGACGCCGGTGACGGTGCCGGCCTCGTCGGTGCACAGGTCCCGCACGGAGAAGCCCTCGCGGAACTCCGCGCCGGACGCGATCGCGGCGTCCAGCAGGATCCGGTCCAGGGCGGCCCGGTCCGGGGAGTACGCCTCGTCGACCTCGTCGGCCGCGGGCAGCGGGGCCATCAGCCGGGCCCGGCCGCTCTGCAGGCCGTACTCGCGGATCGGCGGGCAGCCCGTGGCCTTCAGCTGGTCCAGGAGCCCCCAGCGCTTGAGCCGGAGGATGCCGGGCGGGTGCACCAGGTTGGTCGCGGCGGCCTTCCCGCCGGGGAAGACGGCGCGGTCGAGGAGGAGGACCTTGTGTCCGGCCCTCGACAGGAGCATGGCCGTGGCGGCACCGCTGATGCGTGCCCCGACCACGATGACGTCGTACATCTCAGGTCCCCCAGTCGCCGTGTCGTCCGAATCGCCCGGATCGGCCGATTCGCTCGTACGTCATCGCCGCCGCGCGGCGCTGCCGGCCCCGCTCTTCTCCCGCTCGGCCGATCCGCCGGCCTCGGGTGACGCGCCGGCGTCGGAGGGCGCGCCGGTCTCGGAGGACGCGCTCGCGTCGGTTTCGCGGCGGGAGGAGCCCCGGGCCGCCTCGACGGTCCGGTTCTGCTTGGAGCGGCGCGGCGCGGTGAGCATCGCCAGCACGCCGAGCGCGGCGAATCCGGCCCCGGCCCAGGTGGCGGGCACCAGCCCGTCGACGAACTGCTGCGGGGTGCCGTAGCCGCCGTAGGAGGTGAAGATCGAGGTGAGGACCGCGACGCCGAGGACACCGCCGAGTTCGCGGAAGGTGTTGTTGGCGCCGGAGGCGATGCCCTGCTCGCGCGGCTTGACGACGTTCATCGCCATCTCGGCGGTCGGAGCGAAGAACAGTCCGAGCCCGATGCCGCCCAGCACCAGGCCGGGCACCTGGTCGGTGTACTCGGTGTGCACCTCGGTCACCGAGGCGAGCCAGCCGAGCGCGACGGCCTCGGCCAGCAGCCCCAGCGCCACTACGAGCCGGTTGCCGATCCAGGCGGTCAGGAAGGACGCGAGCGGGGCGATCACCACGGGCATCGCCGTCCACGCGAGCATCCGCACACCCGCCTCCAGCGGCGAGAAGCCCTGGATGTTCTGCATGAACTGGGTGAGCAGGAAGACCAGTCCGAACATGGCCGCGAACATCAGCATGCTGGTGACGTTGACGGCGCTGAAGGCCCGGTTGGCGAACAGCCGCATCGGCAGCATCGGCGTCCGGGCGCGCAGTTCCCACAGCACGAACGCCACGAGCAGCACGAGCCCGGCGATCAGGGAGCCGAGCACCTTGCCGCTGGTCCAGCCGTCGTTGGTGGTGCTCACCAGCGCGAAGACCACACCGAGCATGCCGAGGCTGACCAGGACGGTGCCGACGATGTCGAGCCGGGCTCCGGCCTGCTTGCTCTCGGCCAGCTGCCACACGCCGAGCAGCAGCACGGCGGCGCCGATCGGCACATTGACCCAGAAGATCCACTCCCAGGAGATCTTCTCCACGACGGCCCCGCCGATCAGCGGGCCGAGCGCCACGGCCAGTCCGCTGAGCGCGCCCCACACTCCGAGGGCGATGCCGCGCCGCCGCTCGGAGACCGCCTCGGTCAGCAGCGTCAGGGTCAGCGGCATGACGATGGCCGCGCCGAAGCCCTGCACGGCCCGGGCGGCGATCAGTTCCCCGGGCGAGCCGGCCAGCGCACAGCCCGCCGACGCGGCCGTGAACACCGTGAGGCCGATCAGGAACATCCGCCGGCGTCCGAAGCGGTCGCCCGCGGCGGAGCCGCCCATCAGGAAGACGGCGAAGGACAGGGTGTAGGCGTTCACCGTCCATTCCAGTTCCTGGAGATCGGTTCCCAGGGACTTCTGGATGGCGGGCAGCGCGGTGATCACCACGAGGTTGTCCAACGCGGCCATGAACACCGCGAGGGCGCTCACGATCAGCGTCGACACTGCGTTTCCACGGGAAGGGGGCCAACCGAGCACAGGAGATCCTTCGTCGGAGGTACGGGAGTGAATTTCGGGGGATGGGGGGCCGGGTCAGGCGGAGACGGACAGGGTGTCCAGCGCCTCGCGCCACAGGCCGGCCAGCCGCCGCGCGTCGGGCAGGGCGCGGTCGTACAGGAAGCCGACCCGGACCCGCTGCCCGTAGGAGAGCAGCGTCACGGACAGGGCGTTGCCCGGCAGCAGGACGCCGATCGGGGTCGCGTCGACGGCGGGGGCGCCGCCGAAAGACAGCGCCGTGGGCAGGCTGAAGTTGGAGGCGTACAGCGGTGAGGCGTGCGGGCTGAGCAGCCGCCGTACCGTCCACCGGGTCACCGGCGCGGGCAGGATCCCGACCAGCACTCTGCTGGCCGGCCGCAGGCCGTGGGCGCGCATCCGCCGGGTCCGCTCGGCGAGTTGCCCGAAGGCGACGTCGAACGGCGTGCCCCTCTCGGGCAGGTTGACGACCGCGGTGGTGAGGTGGTTGCCGACGAGGGCGTCCTCGCCGGGTAACCGGGTGCTGAGCGGCATCCGGACCGGAACCGGTGCCGTGCGAAAGCGCGCCCGGATCTCCTCGTCGCCGTCGGCCGCCCAGTCGTCGACGGCCTTCCACAGGGTCATCAGGAACGCGTCGTTGAGGGTGGCGCCGAACCGGTGGCTCAGCTCTCGCAGTTCGTTCCAGGTCGCACCGGCCGCGGCCACGCCGAGGCGTTCGGCGCGGGGCCTTGGCACCCTCGGCCAGGGCTGGGCGGGCAGCAGGGCGCGGGCGAGTCCGGTGCCCACGCTCACCGTGCCCCGGGCCAGTTCGCCGGCGGAACCGCTGACGAGCGGCCGCACACCCGACGAACGCCGTTTGCCGTCCTCCAGGCCGGGGTCGCCGAACAGCGAGGAGACGATATGGGAGGCGCCCATGCCGTCCTCGGCGCCGTGGTGGACCCGGAAGCAGACCGCGAACTCGTCGTCGGCCCAGCCGTGCACGAGGTGCATCGACCACAGCGGGGCGCCGTCCGGCAGCGGCTCACGGGCCAGGGCGGTCAGGACGGTGTCGAGGGGCGTCCCCGGCGGGAACTCCTCCTCGCGCAGATGCGCCGCCGGATCGAAGCCCGGGTCCGGCTCGCGCCGGGGGCGTCCGGGGCCCGTTGTCACGCGGTGGGTCAGTCCCGGGAGCGCGGGCAACCGCTGCTTCAGGAGGTCGTACAGGTCGCTCAGGGGCGGCGGGCTCCCCCGGAACCGGAGGAACTGCCCGTGGGTCAGGCCGGCTTCCCGCGCCACGGAGCCTCGGGATCCCCTGGATCCCATGGCGAGGAAGACCTCGTCGATCGGGTTGAGTAGGTGATTCATGCGCTCGGCTCCCCTGCCGGTCGCGGCGTACATCGTCCCCGGGCGGCTGGTCAGGTGGGTGGGTTGCCGTGCTTGCGGGACGGCAGGTCGGCGTGTTTGGCCCGCAGCGCGCGCAGCGTCTCGATCAGCGTGGCGCGGGTCTCCGCCGGGTCGATGACATCGTCGACGAGGCCCCGCTCGGCGGCGTGGTAGGGATGCATCAGCTCGGCCTTGTACTCCTTGACGAGCCGCTCGCGGGTCGCCTCAGGATCGTCGGACGCGGCGATCTCCCGCCGGAAGACGACGCCCGCGGCGCCCTCCGCGCCCATCACCGCGATCTCGTTGGTGGGCCAGGCGTAGGCGGCGTCGGCGCCGATGGACCGGGAGTCCATGACGATGTACGCGCCCCCGTACGCCTTGCGCAGCACCACCGAGACCCTCGGCACGGTGGCGTTGCAGTACGCGTACAGCAGCTTGGCGCCGTGCCGGATGATGCCGCCGTGCTCCTGGTCGACCCCCGGCAGGAATCCCGGCACGTCGACCAGGGTGACCAGGGGGATGCTGAAGGCGTCGCAGACGGAGATGAAGCGGGCGGCCTTCTCGGAGGCGTGGATGTCCAGCACGCCCGCGAGGCTGGTCGGCTGGCTGGCGACGACGCCGACGGTCTGCCCGTCCAGCCGGGCCAGTCCGCACAGCACGCTGGTCGCCCAGCCCGCGTGCGTCTCCAGCCAGTCGCCCTCGTCGACCACCTCCTCGATCACCGCGCGCATGTCGTAGGGGCGGTTGCCGTCGGCCGGCACCAGGTCGGCGAGCGCCTCGCCGGCGCGTCCGGCGGGGTCGGCGCAGTCGTAGGACGGCGGCGTCTCGCGGTTGTTGGACGGCAGCAGGGAGAGCAGGTGGCGGACCTCCTCCAGACACTCGGTCTCGTCGTCGTGGACGAAGCCGGCGACGCCGGACACCGCGCCGTGGACATCGGCGCCGCCCAGTCCCTCGTGGGAGATCTCCTCGCCCGTCACCGACTGCACCACATCGGGACCGGTGATGAACATCTGGGAGGTGCCGCGCACCATGAAGACGAAGTCGTTGAGAGCCGGAGAATAGGCGGCCCCGCCCGCGCACGGGCCGAGCATCACTGCGATCTGCGGTATCACCCCGGACGCTTTGGTATTGCGCTGGAATATGCCCCCGTATCCGGCGAGCGCGGATACTCCCTCCTGGATACGGGCGCCCGCGCCGTCGTTGAGGGAGACCAGGGGTGCTCCCGCCGAAAGGGCCATGTCCATGATTTTGTGGATCTTGGCGGCGTGCGCCTCGCCCAGGGACCCGCCGAAGATGCGGAAGTCATGGGCGTAGGCGAAGACGGTGCGGCCGTGCACGGTGCCCCAGCCGGTGACGACGCCGTCGGTGTGGGGCCTGCGGTGCTCCAGTCCGAAGCCGGTGGCCCGGTGCCGCCGCAGCCGCTCCACCTCGTGGAAGGAGCCGTCGTCGAAGAGCAGGTCAAGCCGTTCCCGCGCGGTCAGTTTGCCGCGGGCGTGCTGTTGTTCGGTGGCGCGCTCGCTCGGCCCTTGCTCCGCTTCGCGCCGGGTGGCGTGCAGGAGGGCGACGCTGTCGCGCGGGGCGGAGGGGTTGTCGGTGGGGGTGTCGGCGTGGCTTGCTAAGCCTGATGCCGGGGCGGGGCTCTCGACCGGAGCCGCGGATCGGACCGTCATCCTCGGGTCTCTCTCCGTCTGTGGGAGGCGGGCTCCTCTCCTTTGAGGCTCCCCCTTTCCCTTCGATTATTCGAGGGCCGCCGTACCGCATGTCAAGCGAAATCGGGACTCTCCCGCAGGGCGGGATATCCAGGATTCCAGGAATCCCGTCTCGCGAGAAGCGGGAGATCCGGTGAATGCGACTGCTCCGCGCGGGCACTTTCAATTAACCGCGAACTCATCGCGAACTCGACGGTAACTCGCTGGTAACCGGCCGGACCCGGAATTGCCGTAGAGGGCGGCGGCCGGCGCGTGCGCGCCGAAGCCCCCCGGCCGTTCCCGGCGGGGGGCTTCGGCATCCTTCGGCAGCGCTCAGTACGACCCCGGGGCCTCCTCGGACCACGGGCCGTGATCATCGTCGCCGGGGGTGAAGCAGGACGCGGCCCGCCGTACCGCCCGCACCGTGGACACCGAGCAGGCCGATATGTCGTGACCGGGCTTCAGCACCGCCACGGACCCCATGATCAGCCCGTCCCAGCGCACGGGCGCCGCGCAGCCGACCCAGCCCTCCGCCCACTCCTCGACGTCGAGCGCGAGCCCTTCCTTGCGGACGGATTCCAGGGAGGCGAGCAGCCGTGCGTCGTCGCGGAACGCCCCCGGCCCGGCGCCGTCGGGCACGGGCTCGGCCAGCACACCGTCCTGGATCACCTTCGGCAGGAACGCGAGGATGGCCCGCCCCGCCGCCCCCGTCCGCAGCGACCGGCACAGCTCCACCAGCGCCCGGGGGGAGACGCCGAGCTCGGACAGGTCCGACGCGCCGACAGCCATGTCCAGGCACTGTTTCCCGGCACCCCCGAAGGGCGCCAGGGCGAAGAGGAACGCCAGTCCGCCGTCGGTCGCCGTGTGCAGATCCTCCAAAACGGCGTGCGCGACACGGGCGTTGGGCGCGTGGGCGAGGGATTTCAGCCCCAGCCGCGCGGCCCCCGCCCCCAGGCGGTACAGACCATGCCCCTCCCGGGCGAAAATTCCGTCGTACACACCGGACTGGAGGATCCGGTGCACGGTCGAGTCGTCCAGCCCTGTTGCCTCGGCCAACTCACCGGGCCCGTGCATCTGGCCTTCCACCTCGGTGAAGGCCCGCTGGACCCGGAAGACCCGGTCGGCGTGCGCACTGCCGCCGAGAGTGCTGCGCTTGCTCATTGCCTGCTCCCCGTTGCTCCCCGTTCAGGTGGCGTCGCCGCACCCATGGCGTGACGGCCTGTCCCTTGCCCACCACGGTAGTTCCCCCGGCCGCCGACCACAGGAGGGCGCCTGATCCGGCCTCAAGCCCAACTCGGACCGGTGACCCTCGCCTTAGAGAGGAGAAGGCGACAACCGGACCAACCGCGGGGCTTCGAGGCCGGCGGTCGCACAGCACGACGCCCCCGACCCGGCCACCAGGGCGGTGGCGGCGAGCGGGGGCGTCGGGGGCGGATGTGCGAGGCGGGGCTAGTCGGTCGTCACATCCGTCAGCTTCCAGCGCTGGTTGGACCCGGAGTTCGGCTGCCACACACCGACGGACGCGCCGTCGTTGGTGGACTGGCCGGAGACGTCCGGGAGTTGACCCGTGGCGGCGTTGACGAGGGTCCACGTGCCGTCGCCGGTGGTGGACATGATCCACTCGGTGGCCTCGTCACGGCGGCCCTCGTCCGGCTCGGCCACCAGGGCGCCGTCGCGGACGGCCAGGCGCTTGTCCTCGCTCGTCTCGGTGAGGACGTACCGCTTGCGGTTGTCGCTCCCGCGGATCTGCTCCACCTTCCACTGCTGACCGCTCGGGTCGGAGGCGTTCGCGCTCCGGATGACCAGGCCCGTGCCGTTGTCGGCGATGGTGAGGTCCTTGCCGCTCTGGGCGCCGGTCAGGCGGTAGGTGTGGCCCTTGCGGAGCTCCGCCGCGTCCTCGGCCGTGCCGGAGACGCCCTTGACGAGGAAGGACGTCACGGACTGGGCGGGCACGGTGAGCGTGGCCTGCTTGCCGGAGACGCGGACGGCCTGCTGCTTGTCGAGCTTGCCGTCGGCGCTGGTCACCACGGGCGTGACGGTGGCGCGGGAGGAGACCCGGCCGAACTTGGACAGGTCGAGGGTGACCTCACGGGCCTCGGCCGTGCTGTTGACGTGGACGACCGTCGCCGCGTCGCCCTTGCGGGAGACCGCCGCCGTGCTGGACGTGTCGTTCGTCTTGATCAGCCGGTCGCCGGGCTTGATGTAGTGCGTGAAGTTGCGGGCCGTGTCGAACTTGGTGTTCGTGTAGACCGGGCAGGACTCCAGCGTGTCCTTCGAGGTGCAGCTGAACGGGAGCTGGATCTCGCCCCAGTTGCCGCCCTTCGCGGACTCGCCGCCCGGCTTCATGTTGTCGTAGTCCTCGACGGGCTGCCAGAACACCCAGGCCTTGGGCTCCAGTTCGCGCAGGTCGTCGACGATGCGCTGGGCGAGACCCAGCCCGGGCCGCATGTCCGTGAAGCTCTGGCCGTCGCCCCAGTCGCCCTCGACCTCGCTCATCCACAGCGGCTTGTCGGCGGCCTTGGCCAGGTCGCGGACGGTCGTACGCTGCCCGGTGCCGTAGGTGTGCACGTTCATCTGGTCGACGAGGTCGCGCACCTCCTGGGGGTAGGAGTTCCAGTTGGTGGCGAAGGTGCCCGGGTTGGTCTCGTCCATCGCGGAGATCTTCGCGTCCGACTTGGACTTCTTCAGCACCGGACCCAGCGCCCGCAGCACCTTCTGCTGCATCTCGGGGCCTATGTGGGCGCCCTCCTGGCGTCCGCCGGTCGGCTCGCCGTCCGGGCCGAGCTTGGTGCCCCAGTAGTCGGTGTTCGGCTCGTTGAACGCGTCGAGCGTGTCGACCTTGATGCCGTGCGCCTTCTCCAGCCGCTCGGTCGCGCCCACCAGGTACTTGGCGAAGTCCTCCACGGACTCCTGCTTGAGCTGGTCCTTGCCCGCGTCGAAGTTGCCGGAGACGTAGCCGCTCTCGGTCATGAACCAGGGCGGGGAATTGCTGAAGGTCTCCCAGTGGGTGATGTCCTTCTTGATGCGGTCGACCCACCAGCGCTGCGTCTTGTCGGCGTTCCTGTTCCAGTCGCCGGAGTCCTCGGCGTCCCACCAGTCGACGTCCTCGCGGGTCGTGCCCGCCGGCGCCTTCCACCAGCCCTCGACGGCCCCGCCGGCCCGCAGGTAGTCCTTGACGTCCGGGGCGTTGCCGCCGCCGATGTTGTAGCGGGCGATGTTCAGCGCGAGGCCCTCGTCGCCGAAGAGGAGCTTGTAGAGCTTCTCGCGTATCGCGGGCGGGTAGTCGCCGGTGGCGTTGGCGAACCAGACCAGGCTGGTGCCCCAGCCCTCGAACTTCTCCCCCGAGTAGGAGGGGTCGGGCCGGACGGTGACCCCGGCCGCGGCGGTCTGAGACGCCGTCTCGGCGTGCGCGGCGGGCAGGGTGGTCGTGGCCAGGACGGTTCCGGTCGCCAGGGCGGTGACGCCGATGGCGCCGAGGAGCCTTCTCTTACGGGTGCGGTGTGCCATCTCGAGTACTCCAGGGCTCTGGTGCGGGGTGGCGCCTTCTCGTACGGCTTCGGCTGTTTTCTACTGATTTCCGCTGGGCAATGTTTACGTAAACATCCACTGGCGGGATGTCTACACTGTCCGAATCTCAGGGGTCAAGGAGTCGTTCCGGACCTAAATTTTCGCGCCGGTCGCGCCGGTCGCGCGGCGAGGAGAGCGAGGGGCAGGTGGGCACAGTGGACGGCGAGAGCGAACCGAGGGGCACGAGCCGTACGAGAAGGCGCGCGGCCCGCCCCCGCCAGGGCGCGTCCATGGCCGACGTCGCCCAGCTCGCCGGCGTCTCCTCCCAGACCGTCTCCCGTGTCTCCAACGGCTTCCCGGGCGTCACCGAGGACACCCGCCGCCAGGTCCTGGCCGCCATGCGGGAGCTGGGCTACCGCCCCAACAGCGCGGCCCGGGCGCTGCGCCGGGGCGAGTTCCGCACCCTCGGCGTGATCACCTTCTCCCTCTCCACCATGGGCAACATCCGCACCCTGGAGGCCATCGCCACCTCCGCGGCCCAGCACGGCTACGCCGTCACGCTGCTGCCCGTCGCCGTCCCCACCCAGGACGAGGTGAACGGCGCCTTCTCCCGCCTGGGCGAACTCGCCGTGGACGCGGTCATCGTCATCATGGAGATCCACCTGCTGGACGCGGCGACGGTCTCGCTCCCGCCCGGTGTGCAGGTCGTGGTGGCCGACTCGGACGCCGGCGACCGCTACACCGTCGTCGACACCGACCAGGCGGGCGGCGCGCGTGACGCCGTACGGCATCTCCTGGACCTCGGCCACGACACGGTGTGGCACCTGGCAGGACCGGAGGGCTCCTTCGCCGCCCAGCGCCGCGCCAACGCCTGGCGCGACACGCTGAAGTCCGCGGGCCGGGTGACGCCACCCCTGGTCCGCGGCGACTGGTCGGCCGAGTCCGGCTACCGGGCCGGTCTGCGACTGGCCGACGAGCCGGACTGCACGGCGGTGTTCGCGGCCAACGACCAGATGGCCCTGGGCCTGCTGCGCGCCCTGCACGAACGCGGCCGCCGGGTCCCCGACGACATCAGCGTCATCGGCTTCGACGACATCCCCGAGTCGGCGTCCTTCCTCCCGCCCCTCACCACCATCCACCAGGACTTCGCGGAGGTGGGGCGGCTGTGTGTGGAGGGGGTCCTGGACAAGATGCGGCAGGACGGGGAGGAGCACGGGACGACGCTGGTGCCCACGCGGTTGGTGCGGCGGGAGAGTACGGGGGTTCGGCGGCGGTAGGGCCGTGAGGTCGACTCGGGCGGGCCGGGGGCGCGTTCAGCGGGTCAGCGGGTCAGCGGGGTGAACTCGGGCCGCGCGCAGGCGTGTTCAGCCGGTCCGCGGGACGAACTCGGGCAACCCCGGGGCGCGTTCAGCCGGTCGGTGGGACGAACTCGGGCTGGTCGAGGACGCGCAGCCAGCTGCCGTCGGGCTGGCGCCGGACCACCTGCGCGCGGGCACCCGCCCCGTCCCTCGGCGGGGTCGACGTCAGGGCGATGTCGCCGCTGACCAGCGTCGGCAGGGGCGCTTCCGGCTCGAAGCGGGGACGGTCGGCCAGCACCTTCTCCCACAGCGCGCGGATCGCGTCCCGCCCCACCGTCCGCTCACCGGGCGGATAGGCCAGCACGGCGTCCTCTTCGTAGAGCGCGGCGACCCCGGCCGCGTCACCGGCGTTGGACCGCTCGACGAACAAGCGGGTGAGGTCCTCGGGCCGCAGGGCCTTCTCGTACTCCGGCATGGCGGGTCTCCTGCATGTCGTAGAGGTCGATACCTGCTTCCAGGCTGCTCGCCCCGCGATCAGAAGTCCAACAGATGGATCTACTGGAAACTAGAATCACCACTCATGGAACTGAGGCAGCTCGAGTACTTCGTCGCGGTCGCCGAGGAACAGAACTTCACGCGGGCCGCCGAGCGGGTGCACATCAGCCAGTCGGGCGTCAGCGCGCAGATCCGCCAGTTGGAGCGGGAACTGGGTGCCGAGCTGTTCGACCGCTCGGGGCGCACCGCCACCCTCACCGCGGCGGGCCGGGCGGCGCTCGACCACGCCCGCGCGACACTCGCGGCGGCCGGGGCGGTGGGCCAGGCGGTCGACGAGGTAACCGACCTGATTCGCGGTCAGCTCGTGGTCGGGATGGTCATCGGCTGCACCCTCACACCGCTGTTCGACGCGCTCTCCGCGTTCCACCGCGCACATCCGGGAGTCGAGATCTCCCTGCTGGAGGACAACTCCGACCGCCTCGTCGAGGCGGTGCGCGCCGGCACCGTCGACCTGGCACTCGCCGGAACCGCGACGGCCGCTCCCGAAGGGCTGGAGGCGCTGACGCTCATCAGCGAGCGGCTGGTCGTAGCGGTGCCGGCCGGGCATCCTCTGGCGCGGCAGCGCCGGGTCGTGCTGGCAGACCTGGTCACCCACCCGATCATCTGCATGCCCCCGGGCACCGGCCTGCGCACGCTCTTCGACCGCGCGTGCACCGCCCAGGGCCTCCACCCCACGATCGCCCTTCAGGCCAGCGCCGCCGACGCCATCGCGGACCTCGCGACCCGCGGCCTGGGCGTCGCGGTCCTCAGCGAGTCGATGGCATCGAGCTATGGCGACCGGGTCGTCGCCCGCCCCGTCGAGGACGTGACGGCACCGGCTCTGCTGGCCCTGATCTGGAAGCGGACGCATGGACCTGCGGTGCGGGAGCTCGTGGGGCATTGCAGGCGGGCGTTCACCGGGCCAGCCGATGACCGGGCGGGGCAGGGTGGGTGAGCCAAGGGGGCGTCTGCACGACCATGGCGACGAACCTTCGCCGGTGTGCGGTCTGGTGCTCCTGCGCGGCCCGGTCCACAGCCGCTCAATGTCCCATCGCGAGGAACTGGCGGGCACCGCGCAACGTGGTGTCCAGCTTGCGTTGTGTGGCGCGGCTGTCGAGGCGGACATCGAGGGCCCCGGGAAGCGCGCTGGTCGCCCGCAGGCCCGTAGGCAGTCGGGAGAGGGCGAGCCCGTCACGCCTGGCGATCAGGGTCCCGAGTTCATGACGGCTCACGGCGTCGGCTCCCGCCAGATGGTGCACGCCGTTCGAGTCACAGGCTGAGAGCTCCAGCAGGGCGGCGGCCAAGTCGGCGACATGGACGGGGCAGCGGATGTCGTCCGTGAACAGGACACCGTTCCGGGTACCGGCTGCGAGGTCGTGCACAAGGCGTACGTGCACTGACTGCCAGTCGCCGATGATCAGAGAGGTTCGGGCGATGACGGCTTCTGGGTGCACGAAACGGATCCCTGTCTCCGCCGCTGCCTTGGCCGCACCGTAAGGGGTGACAGGGTCGGGGAGGCAGCTTTCGTCGTAGTGGACGCGGGTGCCGGAGAACACCGCGTCGCTGGATACATGGACCAGACGACACCCGTACTTCGAAGCGGCCATCGCCAGCCGTACAGGCCTCGGCGCAGAGCTTCACCGCCGCAGGGTCTCCGGAGACCTCACCACCGGCGGATACACCGTCGCCGGTGAAGTGGTTCCAGTAGACCGTGTCATCGTCGAACAGCCAGAAGTCGTTGCCGGGCAGCGCGAGATCGGAGGCTCGGCGCCGAGACAGCCAGCGCACCAGCTCCCCGGCGGCGGCGTTGGTGAACGTGAAGCTGTGCAGAAGCCGGGTGTACTCGCTGACCGGTTCCGACACGATCCGGGCGCGGCGGATCACGACGCCACGCGCGACCGTCTCCTCGACCAGGCTCAGCCAGGGCCGCCACCAGGAAGCCCGGTCGGCGGGATCGTGCCGGTGTCCGTGGCGCCATAACCTGCTTCGAAAGGCTCGCGGGACGCCAGTACACGCTCGGCCTGGACGAGCAGCAGCGTGCGTTCCTGAGTCTGGTCCTGTCGATGGTGGGCATCGGGCTCACCACCGTCGCGGCCGTCCAGGACCTCGACGAGCGTCGTCTGCCGATCGTACTGCGTGCGATCCTGCGGCTCGCGGGCAATGACACCATCGCCGTCGGCACCCGCGTATAGCCCCCTTCGCAGCCTCCTTCAAGAAGGGTCCTCGCTCCCCGGCCCCCGATACACCGCCCCCACCCGCTCCCGGAACGGCCGCCGCCCCGCCGCCTCCACCACCTCGCTCAGCAACACCGCAAGCGGCATCGACAGCTCGGCATCCAGCTCCGCCATCGCCGTCGCCGTGGCCTCCCACTCCGCCTCGATCCGCGGGAGCAGGGCGTGGGTCTTCGGGGTCAGGTCGATCAGGCGGCGGCGGGCGTCCAGGGGGTCGGGGGTGTGGGTGACCAGGTCGGCGCGGGCCATCTGGGCCGCGGTCTGGCTCGCGGCCGAGTGTGTGACGCCGATCGCCGTCGCCAAGTCGCGTACGGACAGCGGTCCTTCGGCCAGCAAGGCCCGTACGACCGGGGAGAAGCGGGGCCGGTACTCGGGGAGGCCCTGTTCCTCGTAGATCTTGGCCACGTCACCGTCGAGCAGTTCCAGGACGTGGCGGAGCAGTGTTCCTACGGCGGCCGGATCCGGCATGTCTCTCACCTTGCTAATCTAACAGCGCTGTTAGATATCGCCCGAGTTGAGCGGAGTCCAGGAGGGCACCTCCCCATGACCGGTCTCCATCCCCCCATCGAGCCGTACGACCACGGCATGCTCGACGTCGGCGACGGCAACCGCGTCTACTGGGAGACCTGCGGGAATCCCGCGGGCAAGCCCGCCCTCGTGCTGCACGGCGGGCCGGGCTCCGGGGCGGGGCCGTTCTGGCGCCGGCTGTTCGACCCGGCGGCGTACCGCATCGTGCTCCTCGACCAGCGCGGGTGCGGGCGGAGCACGCCCGACGCCGCCGATCCGCGGACCTCGCTCGTCGCCAACACCACCCGCCATCTGATGGCCGACGTGGAGGAGTTGCGGCGGTACCTCGGGATCGAGAAGTGGCTGGTCCTCGGCGGCTCCTGGGGTGTGACCCTCGCGCTGGCCTACGCCGAGCAGCACCCGGGGCACGTGTCCGAGCTGGTTCTTTTCAGCGTCACCAGCACCACCCGCCGCGAGGTGGAGTGGGTCACCCGGGACATGGGGCGGATCTTCCCCGAGGAGTGGGCCCGGTTCCGGGACACCGTCCCCGAACGGGAGCGCGACGGCAGCCTGGTGGAGGCGTACGCCCGGATGCTCGCCGCCCCCGATCCGGCCGTACGGGATCGGGCCGCGCGGGAGTGGTGCCGATGGGAGGACGTGCATGTGTCCACCCACCCCGGGCACAGACCCGATCCCCGCTACGAGGACCCGCGCTTCAGGATGCGCTTCGCCCGCCTCGTCACGCACTACTGGCGCCACGCGGGCTTCCTGGACGACGGGGCCCTGCTGCGCGACGCCGGGAAGCTGGCCGGTATCCCGGGGGTGATGGTCCACGGGCGGATGGACATCAGCGGGCCTCCGGACATCGCGTGGCGACTGGCCCGGGTGTGGCCGGACGCGGAGCTGGTGCTGATCGGCGGGGAGGGGCACGGGCTGTCCGGGGACGCCACGACGGATGCCGTGGTGGCGGCTACGGACCGGTTCCGGCCCCTCGGGAACACAGGGAGCACACACCGCGTCTGATGCGGGCCGTTGTCACCTGGCTCCCGAGACCCGCCGGGCCCCGCACGTCGCCAGACTGCACCACCTGCGCCGCCCGCTCTCGTCGAGGAACAGCCAGCCGCAGTCCGGGCTCGGGCAGGTGCGGACGGTGAAGCGGCGGGCGTCGGCGAGCAGTTCGGCCGCGCTGCGCGCCACCCCGAGGAGGGGCAGGCGCAGACCGGCGGAGGGGGACGGCCGCCAGCGTCCCAGGCCGTCCTCGCCCCGGGTGAAGACCGAGAGCCGCGCGGCGTCCTCCACCACCCCGGCCACCGCCTTGAAGGCCCGGCCGTCCTGCGGATCGGTCAGGCAGGCGTACAGGTCCGTACGGAACCGCCGGGCCTCGTCGAGCGCGGCGGCCGCCTCGGCGGGCTCGCGTACGGCCTGTTCCCGCAGCCGGGCGACCGTCCGCTCCTCGATCAGGTCCAGATGCCCGGCCCATACGGCGAGCGCGGCATGGCCCCGCAGCCAGTCCGACCCGGGCAGCGGGTCCCCGCCCCACCCGGCGTAGGTGTTGCAGAACTCCAGCGCGGGGTGTCCGCTCGTACTCCACGGCAGCCACTGGTCGTCGACCCGTACCGCGTAGACGGGGCCGGGGGGCCGGTCCAGCCGGGGGTCGCCGCGCAGCATGCGTTCGTGCAGGGTGCGCAGTTCACGGTTCGGTTCGATGCCGAGGTCGGACGCCAGCAGGGTGCGCGTGCCGTCGTACAGCAGGAGCGCTTCGGCCTGGCGGCCGGCCCGGTACAGGGCGGTCATCCGGGCGGCGACCAGCCGTTCACGCGTCGGGTGCTCGTCGAGCAGCGGTGTCAGGTCCGCCGCGACCCGGTCGTGCAGCCCCATGGCGAGCTGGGCCTCGGCCCGCTGTTCCACGGCGGACAGCCGCAGTTCGGCGAGCCTGCCGCCCAGCCGCGTCCGCAGCCGCTCGCCGGCCACGTCCGCGAGCGGCTCGCCCCGCCACAGCCCGAGGGCATCGTCGTAGAGGCGGATCCGCTCGGCCGGGTCGCCGGTGGCGGCGGCCTGCCCGACGAGGGCCGTGAACTCCTGTGCGTCGACGCGGTGTTGGCCCTGCTCCACGGCGTAACCGTCGTGGCGGGTCTCGACGGGCACCCCGTACGGTCTCAGCGCGGCCCGCAGCCGGCCGACGTAGGTGTGGACGGTGGCGCGCGCGGAGGCGGGCGGGTCGCCGTCCCACAGCAGGTCGATGAGGCGTTCGGTCGAGACGACACTGCCCGCGTGCAACAGCAGCACCGCCAGCAGGCACCGCTCCTGGCGGCGGCCGCCCACCGGCACCGGCCGTCCCTCGTGACGGACGGCGAACGGACCGAGCAGCTGGAAATCCATGGCTACAGGGCGCGCTGCTTGGCATGGAAGCGCGCCTTCTTCTGGCGATTCCCGCACGTATTCATGTCACACCATTTGCGGGTGCGGCTCTGGCTGGTGTCGAAGAAGGCGGCTTGGCAGGTCGGTGACGCGCACAAGGCCAGTTTTCCGTCCCGTTCGCCCGCGATGATGCTGATCGCGTCGGCGGCGATCACGCCGAGGGCATCCTCCACGCGGGAAGGCGAGCTGAGCCGCCATCGCCGCTCGCCCTCGGGCGTCAGGACCGCCGCGGCCCGGCCCTGAGCGCTGCGGTCGTTGATGACCTGGACAGCGGACGCGGGGAGATCCTCCTGGAGCGCGGCCGCTGTCGCGGCGGCGTGGATCGACTCCCTCAGTTCCCGGGCGAGGTCGAGCTGGGCAGGGGTGCAGGAGTCCACGGCGAGGCCGTACACCGCCAGCCAGTCGACGAGTCGCTGCGGCACGGGAATGCGCTCCACGGCGTCGCCATGACGCTCCGAGAGAGTTCCCGTGAAGCTGGTCGCCAGCACGCTGCCGAGGCGGAAGTCAGGGAATCCAGCAGACATGGAACCACCTTAGCCGGTTGCGGCCCGGCGCGAGGGCCTGCTAGAACCGTCTTAGCCGGTTCAGCGATGGCTAGGAGGTCTCATGCCCCGCCCGACGAGCGATGTGCACGCATTCGAAGCCCACGCGACTGACGCCGACCTCGACGATCTGCGCGCCCGACTGGCCGCGGCGCGACTACCGGAGGCCGAGACGGTCCATCGCGCCGCGCCCGGCCCTCGCCGATGGGAACAGGGCGTTCCGCTCGCCGACCTCGTCGATGTCGTGAACTACTGGCGCACCGGGTACGACTGGCGGCCGTTCGAGGAGCGCCTCAACCGGATCGGCCAGTTCCGCACGACCGTCGACGGTCTGGGAATCCACTTCCTGCACCGCCGGTCCACGCGCGCGGACGCCACTCCGCTGATCCTGACGCACGGCTGGCCGGACAGCATCGCCCGGTTCATCGACGCGGTGGACGAGCTGGCAGATCCGGAAGACGCGGACGCGCCGGCGTTCCACGTCGTGGTCCCGTCCCTGCCGGGCTTCGGCTACAGCGACAAGCCGGCCACCACCGGGTGGGGGACAGAGAAGATCGCTTCCGCATGGGTGGAGCTGATGGGAAGGCTCGGCTACAGCGAGTTCGTAGCCCACGGCGGCGACTGGGGTGGCAATATCACCACGGTTCTCGGCGGCAGGTTCCCGGCGCACGTTCTCGGCATCCACACCACGTTCGCGGAGGGACCGCCCGGGTTGTCGACGGACGGGCTGACGGCGGTCGAGCGCCAGTGGGCCGAGGAGACCCGCGATTTCTGGCGCCACCGCGCGGCGTACGCGAAGCAGCAGGCGACCCGGCCGCAGACCATCGGCTACTCGCTCGTCGACTCGCCGGTCGGGCTTCTCGCCTGGATCCTCGACAAGTTCGCCGAGTGGTCGGACACCGAGGACAGCCCGTTCGAGACGATTTCCATGGACCGCGTGCTCGACGACGTCACCCTGTACTGGCTGACGCGGACCGGGGCGTCAGCGGCCCGCATCTACTACGAAAGCCACAACTCGCTGGACCCCGGACTCCGGGTCGACGTCCCGTCGGCGATCACCATGTATCCGCGCGACGTCGAGAAGTGCCCGCGCCCCTGGGCGCAGGAGCGGTACCGGCACATCGTCCGATGGAGGACGCCCGAAAGCGGGGGGCATTTCCCGTCGCTGGAGGTTCCCGGGTATTTCGTCGAGGATCTGCGCGAGGGCCTGGCGGCGGTGCTGGCCGCTAATCGGTGATGTGCCGCAGATAGGCGTGCGGATCGGCGAGATAGCGGCGCCAGTGATCCACAAGGCCGAGCTCCCGCCAGGCGACCCTTCGCAGGCCGTGCTCGCCGACCTCGACGATGTCCGCGCCGGGCAGGGCGGTCAGGATCGGGGAGTGCGTGGCGCAGATGACCTGGCCGCCCTCCTTGGCCAACCGGTCGATGTGCCCGATCAGTTCGAGGCAGGAGGAGAAGGACAGCGCCGCCTCCGGCTCGTCGAGGACGTAGAGCCCGGCGTGCAGGAACTTGCCGCGGAACGCCGCGAGGAAGCCCTCGCCATGGCTGACCGAGTCCGGCGCGAAGCCCTCCCTGTCCAGCGCGTCCAGCGCGGTCTCGGCCCGAAGGAAGAAGCCCTTGCGGGCCGACCAGCTGGTGACCATGCGGCGCCCGCGCGAGGCCGCGTCGAATTTGATCCGCTCGCCGAGCGCCGACTTGCCGCGCGGGGAGGCGTAGCGCCAGTCGTGGGAGCCGCCGTAGGAGTCCAGGCCGAATCCCTCCGCCAGCGCCTCGACCAGCGTCGACTTCCCCGAGCCGTTCTCACCGACCAGAAAGGTCACCGGTGCGGTGAAGCGCAGCCCCTCGTCGAGCAGCTGCCGGACGCAGGGCACCGACCAGGGCCAGGTGTCCGCGTCGTACGAGGAGAGATAGGCGTACGCGCGTTCGACAATCACCCGACCAGTGTCGCCCAGGACCCGGAGGGCGCCGCCGTGTCCACGCCGAGGATGGTGAGGCTTTGGTCAGAGGCCGGGGCCAGACTGGCGCACGCCCTTGCGGCGAGCCCTCCTGCCACCCCTCCGACCAGGGAGAACCATGCGCCGAACCGCCCTCGCGATGCTCACACTTGCCGCCGCGCTCCTGGGGACGCAGCCCGCGACGGCCGCGACAGAGGCAGGGGGCTGGGAACCGGCGCCCTCCACACCGTGGGACGTCGCCGCCGGCGTGCGCTGCGACTTCCCCGTGCACGGCGAGCCCGTCGTCGACGAGGTGGTGCGGCGCGTTCTGAGCACCCACCCCGACGGTTCCGCGCACCGGGTCGCCTACAAGGGCGACCTGGTCATCCGCGTCACCAACACCGAGACCGGCGCCTCGTACGACGCCGACGCGAGCGGCTCGGCCGTCGTCGAGTACCGGCCCGACGGCTCACAGCTCTGGGCCGTGCACGGGCCGGTGTTCGTCGGCATCGGGGAGGGCCGGGGCACCCTGCCGCGCGGTCTGTACATCGTCGACGGCGTCTACACGATGGACATCAGCGCGACCGGGTACAAGGCCGTCCATCTCGTCCGGGGGACTACGGACGACCTGTGCGCCCGTATCGACTGACACGGGGGACCACGGGGCGGGGGCCTGTGACCACAGGGCGGGGGCCTGTCCGGCGGATCGTGCTGGATCTTGTCGGACAGGCCCCGGGGCCCCGGGGAGGGGCTCAGCGCTTGAGCGTGAAGGTGAAGTCGCCGGAGAGCTTGCCGCTCAGCCGGACTGCCGAGACGACCTTCCCCTCCGCGATCAGCCTCTCGACCTCGGCCCGGGAAAGACCGCAGCCTTCAGCGATCAGCCGCACCGGCCGGACCGGGATCCGCGCCGCGAAGCGGACCGATACGTCGATCACCTCACGGTCCAGGTGATCCGAGCCCCCGGTGTCGAGGCGCCAGGCGGCGTTCCAGTCGAGGGCGATGCGATTGCGGCGCCGCACGACCGGATCCTGGAGCAACTCGGCTGCCAGGCCGGGATCGTTGTCGTGCAGCCGGTCCAGCAGCTCGGGTCGTACGGAGCGCACATTCACCCGCTCCAGGACCGTGAGCTTCGCCGTCTCCCCGCAAGCGGTGCAGAGCACGAGGAGCCAGGCGTCGATGAGTTTGTGGTTGGCGTTGACGCGGAACTTGCCGTCCGCCCGGAAGCGTTCGGACGCGCACGTGTGGCAACGGCGGAGGACGAGCGGCAGACAGGTGGGCATGACCACCCAGTTTTCGAGCACAGAAGTACACCGGTTCCAGTGAGAAGTCCGCAGCAAAAAGCAGCGCGGCGCAGATGCGCGACGCGCGACAGATCAGCTCTCGGGAGGTCTCACACGGTGTACAACGGCACGTCCTGGCTCAGACGACTCGGGTCGGCAGCACGGTAATGGCGCACAGCGGCGCCGCTCCACCGGATTTCGTCCGGCTTGACCCTCACGTCGCGTGAGGCCGGAGGGTGGTGCGCATGAGCGACTACTACGACGCGTTCGAGATGAGCCCCGTGCCCGCCCCCGGCCCGGACGCGGTTCCGCCGGAGCCCTTCCGTGGCATCTACGGGATGCCCGCCTTCGTCACGATCCCCACGACCGACTTGGCGGCGTCGGTGGACTTCTGGACTCGCGGGCTCGGGTTCATCGAGCTGTTCGCCGTCCCCGGCAGGGTGGTGCATCTGCGCAGGTGGGCGTTCCAGGACGTACTCCTCGTCCCGGCGGAGAGCGTTCCGGAGCAGGCACCGGCGATGAGCTTCAGCTTCGCGTGCGTGCTCGGCCAGGTCGATGCCCTGGTCGAGGACTGCCGTGCGCTGCGTCCGGACTCGGTCGACGGTCCACGGGACACTCCCTGGAGCACCCGCGATGTCACGGTGATCACCCCCGAGAACGCACGGATCGTCTTCACCGCGGCGAAGCCCTTCGACCCGGACAGCCAGGAGGCACGGGACCTCGCAGCCGTAGGGATCACCCCGCCCGGCGTCGGTCGTGACGACAATGGGCGGCATGCCTGATACCGCTGATGCCGATGGCCTGACCGTCGGTCAGGTCGCGGCGCGTCTGGGCGTGACGGTCCGCGCGCTGCACCACTGGGACGAGATCGGTCTGGCGCGGCCGTCGCTGCGCACGGCGGCCGGATACCGGCTCTACACCGCTGGCGATCTGGAACGCCTGCACCGCATCGTCGTCTACCGCGAGCTCGGCCTCGGCCTGGACCGGATCGGGGCCGTCCTGGACGACACGACCACGGACGTGCCCGGCGCGCTGCGCGCGCAGCGCACTCAGGTCGCGGAACGCATCGACCGCCTCCAGCGGCTCGGTGCCGGACTGGACCGCATGATCGAGGCCCACGAGCGCGGCCTGCTGCTGACCGTCGAGCAGCAGACCGCGCTCTTCGGCCCTCGATGGGACCCGGACGGGCCCGCCCAGGCCCGGAAGCGCTACGGAGACACGACGCAGTGGCGGCAGTACGCCGAACGCTCGGCCGCTCGCGGTCCGGAGGAATGGCAGGACGTCGCCGACGCCGTAGCCGGCTTCGAACGCGCCCTCGGGGATGCGCTGGACGCCGGCGTCGCCCCTGGCAGCGCGGAAGCGAATCGACTCGTCGAGCGGCACCGCGAAGTCTTCGCCTCGTACTTCCCCCTCAGCAGGCAGATGCAGGTCTGTCTCGGCCGCAGGTATGAGGCCGAACCGGGATTCGCCGCCCACTACGACGGCATCCGCCCCGGCCTCGCCACGTGGTTCCGCCGCATCGTCGACGCGAGCGCTCGCGCCCATGGCATCGATCCCGACACAGCGGTTTGGCAGTAGAGCGCGGGCCCTGGGCTAAGCCGGATCCGACTCACGCGAACGCCCGTCCAGACGGTGGTGACGGGAACATCCGGGCGTTCGGGGAAGCCGGCCCCACTCTGGGACGCCCCCTCGTGGATCGGCTGAAAGGGTCGGACCTTCATCACCTCAAGGAGCTGAGGCCGGGTTCGGGGGGTCGGTCCGAGATCCGTATCGTCTTCGCCTTTGATCCGACTCGTTCGGCCCTGCTACTCCTCGGCGGCGACAAGGCGGGAAACTGGGACCGTTGGTACCGCCACAACGTCCCCTTAGCCGAACAGCTCTATCGCGACTACACCGGCGACACGGAGGACTGAGGAGTAGGCATGCCCAAGAAGACCCCGCAGGACTGGGAGAGCCTGGAGCAGGAGCTCTACTCGGCGGGTGTGGATCCCGGCGAAGTGAAAGCTGGTTCGCGCCGCCTGCTGGCAGAAGCCCGGGGGCACCAACTCGCCGAGGCGCGTAAGCAGTACGGGTTGGCACAGAGGGACGTGGCTGCCCGCATGGGCGTGAGCGTCGCTCGCGTGTCCCAGATCGAGCACGGAGAGGGCGCCACTCTTGATGTCATCGCGCGATATGTGGAGGCGCTGGGCGGCAGGCTGGACCTGGTTGCCGACTTCGGTGACCACACGCTGCGGATGCCGGCGAGTGACGATCGGGGCAGTACGGCAGCCTAGGTGTGCTGTTCGGCGAGGGGATGCCTTCACGTCTCGGCGCGGCGGAACTCACGGTTTGTGGGTCACCCAGAGCAGTTCCGCCGGCCAGCGGTGGGCCCAGTCGGGCGGGTCGGTTTCGTTGTAGCCGTTGGGTGTTCCGAGTTCGGGCCGCGGCTCGATGAGGTCGTCGATGACGAGGCCCGCGCCGCGCAGGACCCTGACCCAGTCGCCGTAGGTGAGCTGGTAGCTGGTCGCGCCCTGGCCTTCGGCGATGGTGTCCAGCCCGAAGTAGTCCTGCTGCAGCGTCGTGGTCACACGGCTGGCGGCTTCGTCGTAGCAAGCCTCGAACCATGGGCTGGCAACGTTGAACACCAGGCGCCCACCGCGGCGCAGGACGCGTGCGACCTGCGGGACGGCCAGATGCGGGGGCGCCCAGCTGAGCCCGCCGTGATCACAGAACACCAGGTCGAAGCTGTCGGCGGCGAACGGGAGGTGTTCGGCGGCGCCTTGCACCAGCGGGTAGCGGGCCGCTCCCATCGCGCCGGCTGCCGCGGCGAGCTGGGCTTCGGACAGGTCGAGCCCGACCACGTTGGCGCCCTCGGCGGCGAGCGCCCTGGACCACTGGCCGGCACCGCAGCCGAGTTCGAGGACGCGCTTGCCGGTGACGTCGCCCAGGGCGTTCAGGTGCGCGTCGGGGATGGAGTACATGCCCCACAGCCGGGGTGTGGCGCCGATCTGCGGGTCGTGCTCGTGCTGGTAGGCGCTGCTGATCCGGTTCCAGAACCGCCGGTTGGCGGGGATGCTGTCCACGTGCCGACTCCAGCACTGCCTGCCGGAGGCGGTCAACACGATTAGGGCGCTGGTCGGCACCACCGGGCAGGAGCCGAAACGAGCCCCGGGTGACGGATCCCTCACGGACCCTTCGCGCAAGGCACTGGCCCCGTCACCCCACCCGCCCCGATCGTGGGCAGCATGAACGATCACGGTGACGAGCCCCACGAGCCCCTCGAGCGCGACGAGATCCGCCGTTTCTGGGGCCGGCTCGGGCTGCCCGGCCTCGTCGATGTGCATACGCACTTCATGCCCGAGCGGGTCCTGCACAAGGTCTGGGAGTACTTCGACGGGCTCGGTCCGCTCACCGGTGGGCTGGAGTGGCCGATCACCTATCGGGAGGAGGAGGCCGAACGTGCGCGGATACTGCGGGAGTTCGGCGTGCGGGCCTTCACCTCGATGCTCTATCCGCACAAGCCCGGCATGGCCCCCTGGCTGAACGGCTGGGCGCTGGACTTCGCGCGTCGTACGCCCGACTGCCTGCACACCGCGACCCTCTTCCCCGAGCCGGGGGTCGAGGCGTATGTCCGGGAGGCCGTGGAGGCGGGTGCCCGGGTGTTCAAGGCGCATGTGCAGGTGGGGGCGTACGACCCGGCCGACGAACTGCTGCGACCGGCGTGGGGAGTGCTCGCCGAGGCCGGGATCCCCGTGGTGATCCACTGCGGCTCCGGGCCCGCGCCCGGCAAGCACACCGGGCCCGAGCCGATCGCCCGGGTGCTGGCAAACCACCCCCGGCTGCGGCTCATCGTCGCGCACATGGGGATGCCCGAGTACGAGGAGTTCCTCGACCTCGCCGAGCGGTACGGGGAGGTGCGGCTGGACACGACGATGGCGTTCACCGACTTCAGCGAGCGGCTCGCGCCGTTCCCCGGCCGGGCCCTGCCCCGGCTGGCCGGGCTCGGCGACCGGATTCTGCTCGGCTCCGACTTTCCCAACATCCCCTATCCGTACGTGCACCAGCTCCAGGCTCTGGAGCGGCTGGGCCTCGGGGAGGACTGGCTGCGGGCCGTGTGTCACGACAACGGGGCGAAGCTCTTCGGCCTGTGAGGCCCCCCGGTCCCCAGATCCCGGCCCCGGCCCCGGCCCCGGCCCCGGCCCCGGCCCCGGCCCCGGCCCCGGGTGAACAACGCCGCAACTACCGCCGGGTATTGGAGAGATCGCGTAAGAAGATACCCACAACGGGGTCCGCGAGGTCGCTCCCGCCCCCTTTCCCCTCCCCAGTGAGCTAGAAACTTCAACGAACCGGGCCGCACCACACCACGTGGTGCGCCACGGCACTCGCGCCCCTGGGGGAACACACAGTGACCACACCAGCTCCCGGATCCGGCCGGTCCGGCACCGGCACCGGCACCGGCTCCGGCTCCGGCTCCGGCTCCGGCACCCACGCGCGCAGACGCCTCCAGCGTCTGAAGATCGCCATCGCCGCCGCCGTCTCCTTCGCCGTCGCCGGGACCGCCGCCCAGGTGATGGCGGCGCAGCCGGACGAGACCGGCAAGCAGCCGGCCGTGCCGGTCCTCGCCTGGTCCGACTGCCAGGACGGCTTCGAGTGTGCGAACGCCGACGTGCCGCTGGACTACCGCGATCCGCAGGGCAAGACCATCACCCTGGCGGTCATCCGCAAGAAGGCCCCGGACCAGGCCAGGAAGAAGGGCACCCTCTTCCTCCAGCCCGGCGGGCCCGGCAACTCCGGCGTGGACTTCGTGCGCGGGAACTACGCCGAGCTGCCGGCCTCCCTGCGCGACTCCTTCGACGTCTTCGGGTACGACGTACGCGGAGTCGGGCGCAGTTCACAGGTCCAGTGCTGGGACGACCCGACGTACACCCGGGCCATCACCGCGGCCAAGGGCGCCCCCGGCCCGGACGCCTACGAGCCCGCCGTGCGCCAGGCCGCCGAGTTCGGCCAGGCCTGCCAGGACAACGCCGGCGACCTGCTGCCGTACGTCGGCACCGAGTACGTCGCCCGGGACATCGACCTGCTGCGCCAGGCCCTCGGCGAGAACCGACTGACCTACTACGGGCGGTCGTTCGGCTCCTACATCGGCACCGTCTACGCCGCCATGTTCCCCGACCGGGTGCGCGCCCTCGCGCTCGACGGCGCCTACGACCCCGAGCACTACGCGAACCGGCCGTACGCCTACGACCGGCCCCAGTACCTGGCCCTGGACGGCGCGATGGGCCGCTTCCTCGACTGGTGCGAGGCCGACCAGGCCACCTGCGGGTTCGGCGACGGCGACCCCCGGGCCGCGTTCGAGAAGCTCAAGGCCGACCTCGACGCCAACCCCGTACCGACCGCGGGCGGCGGGCAGGCGAACGGCTACACCCTCGTCTACCGCATCCTGTTCAACATCAACGAGGGCAAGGTCATCTGGCCCTCGATCGGCGAGGCCCTGCACAAGGCCCAGGAGCGCGACAACACCTCGTTCCTGCTCCGGCCGCCGTCCGCGGCCAGCTACGACTTCCTCAACCCGAACGTCGTCGTCGAGTGCACCGACAGGGCCTACCCGCGTGACCCGGCCCTGCTGAAGCGCAAGGTGACCTCCTTCGCCAAGGCCGCGCCGCTGCTCGGCCCGGCCCTCGCCTACGGCCCGCCGCTCTACGACCACCAGCACGCCACCGCCTGCGTCCAGTGGAAGGGCGAGCAGGTCAGCCGCTACGACGGTTCCTTCCGCGCGAAGGGCTCCGCACCGATCCTGGTCGTCGGCAACACCGGCGACCCGGACACCCCGTACCAGGACGCGGTGGCCCTGTCCCAGGAGCTGGAGAACGGCCGGCTGCTCACGTTCGAGGCCGAGGGGCACACCGCGTTCGGGCGCAGCGCCTGCGCGACGGACGCCGTCACGAGCTACCTGGTGGACCTGAAGGTCCCGGCGCGCGGCACGACCTGCGCGGACGAGACCCAGCCGCCGTCCTCCACACCGAAGGTGGCCCCGCCCGGCACGACCCTCGGCGAACTCCGCAACGGCGTCAACGACCGGCTCGACCGCCTCGGCGTCCTGCGCTGACCGACCGCTCCACGGAAGGGAGGGGGGATTGTGCGCGTGGCGCGCTGGAGCGCGCGGCACCCCTGGCGGACGATCGTCGGCCGGCCGGCGGGCCGAGGCCCTCGCCGCCGAGGCCCGGCTGGAGCGCAGTCACGACCCGATGTCCACGACCCGGGCCCACTCCGGTGGTGAGTCCGGGACGTACTCGGGGTTGGACTCGTCGTAGGCGTGGTCCTCGTGGCGGCGTGGGAAGAGGCCCACGACCGTGCGGCACGGGGGCCGCGTGGCCGGCCAGGGCGTCTGGCCGTCGGTGAGGGCCACGATGACGTCCGGGGCCGGGCGGGAGCGCAGGGCGCGGGTGAAGCCGGCGCGCAGGTCCGTGCCGCCGCCGCCCGTCAGGGGGATGCCCTCGGCACGGCAGAGGCGGCGGGCGATCCCGGCCGAGGCGTCGCAGGACACCACGCTGACGAGGTCGCGGCGTCCGCCCACGGCCCGGGCGATCGCGGCGACTTCCAGCAGCGCGCTGCCGAGTTCGGCGTCGCTGACCGAGCCGGAGGTGTCGATGATGACCGATACCCGGGGCGGGCGGCGTCTCAGGCTCGGGAGCACGACGCCGGGCAGACAGACCGAGCGCCGGGCCGGGCGGCCGTACGTGTAGTCCTCGCCGGCGCCGGGGCCGGACGCGGCCGAGCGGACCGCCGCGCCCAGCAACTCCCGCCAGGGCTGGGGCGGATGGAAGGCCTCTTCGGCCCAGCGCCGCCAGCCCTGCGGGGCGCTGCCGGGGCGGCCGGTGATGCCCTGCGCCACGCGGAAGCGGACGGCGTCCCGTTCCTGTTCGCTCAGGCCGTGCGCACCGTCCGGGCCGAGTTCCCACTCCCGGCCCAGCCCGTCGGCGCCGCTGCCGCAGTCCAGCCAGGCCAGGTCCTGCATGCGCGGGCCGAGGCTGAACTGCCGGAGGTACTCCTCCATCAACTCGCCCTCCACCAGCCCCAGATCACCCGGCTCGACGACTCCCTCGGGGCGTGCCAAGCCGTCGCCGTAGACGTCGTCGTTGATCTCGAAGTCCGCGGCGATGTTCATCCGCAGCCGCTCCCCCGGTCCGCTCAGGCCCCGTTCCCGGGCGACCCGGTCGCTGCGGCCGTGGTGGTCGCGCAGCAGGTGCGACACCTCGTGCACCCACACACCGGCCAGTTCCTCGACGGGCGTACGGTCCACGAACACCGGCGAGACGTAGCACCGCCAGTGCCGGTCGACGCCCATCGTCGGCACCCGGCGCGACTCCACGACATGCAGGGCGAACAGGGCCGTCGCGAGGTAGGGCCGGACGCGGGCGGCGTGCAGACGGGCGGCGAAGAGCTTGCCCTGGTCGAGGGCGCCCGTCTCCGTGGTCGTCATCGGCCCGCCTTCGCCGTCGTCCGGGCCGCCGCTCGGTCCGCCCGGCCGGACAGCGAGACGACCCCGGCGAGGCGCTCGATCGCCGCCGGTACGTCCCAGTCCTCCCGGCGCAGTGCGGCGAGCGTGGTCGCGGGGACGACCACGACGTCCGGGGGCCCGCTCTCCACCGCCTTGACCAGCAGCGCCCACGCCGCGTCCCAGCGGGGCCGCTCCGGACGGCCGCGGACCGCCGCGACGACGGCGTCCAGCGCGGCCTGGCGCAGATCGCCCCGCTCGGGCAGGACCGCCCCGGCCGGGTCGGCCAGCAGGGTCTCGGGGTCCGGGAGGTCCATCCGGTCCAGGCTCGCCAGCAGTTCGAGTCCCGGGCCGTCCCCGACGGTGCCCCGCACCAGCAGGGAGAGCACATCGCGGGAGGAACCGGCCGCGGTGGCGAAGGCGATCAGGTGCAGCGTCATCTCCCAGCTGCGGGGCGACGGCCAGGCCCCGCCCCTGCGGGTCTCTCCGCTGGGCAGCCGGTGCACGAGCCCGGGGCGTGCGGCGAGCAGCTCGCACACGGCACGGCGGGCGAAGGCCACGGCCTCCGGCAGCTTCCCCGGGTCGAGCCGGGGCAGGGTCGCCCGGGGCCAGGTCCCGCCGAGACCGCGCACGACGACCTCGGTGTCGTGCGTCCACTGGAGGTGAACGAAGCGGTTGGCGAGCGGCGGGCTCAGTTCCCAGCCGTCGGCGGCCGAGGAGCGCGGGTTGGCGGCGGCCACGATCCGCACGCCGGGCGGCAGCCGCAGCGCCCCGATCCGCCGCTCCAGCACGAGCCGGAGCAGGGCGGCCTGGACCGCGGGCGGTGCGGTGGAGAGTTCGTCGAGGAAGAGCAGTCCCCGGCCGGCCCGCACCAGGCGCACCGCCCAGTCCGGCGGGGCCATCGGCACACCCTGTTCGGCGGGGTCGTCGCCGACGATCGGCAGCCCCGAGAAGTCGGACGGCTCGTGCACGCTCGCGATCACCGTGGTCAGCGGCAGGTCCAGGGCGGCGGCTAGCTGGTTCAGGGCGGCCGTCTTGCCGATGCCCGGCTCTCCCCACAGCAGTACGGGCAGGTCAGCGGCCACGGCCAGGGTGAGGGCCTCCAGTTGGGTGTCGGGGCGGGGTTCGGTGGTGGTGTCGCGCAGGAGGGTCAGCAGGTCGGCGGCGACGTCGAGCCGGGCGGTGGTGTCGGGCAGGGGCGTGATGCGTGTGGGCATGTGTGATCACCTGTGGGTGTAGTGGGCTGAAAGGTCCGGGGCAGAAGGGCCCTTGGTCACATGTGGCGGGGGTGCGGGCCGTGGCCGCGGGAGCGGCGGCGGTCCCAGGGGCGCAGGCTGCCGGGCGAGGGCCCGTCCAGGCCCGCCCGGAAGAGCCCGTAGGCGATCCGCCGCCGCGCGGCCGTCTCCAGCGCGTCCCGCAACGGGCCGTCGCGCAGCACCGCTTCGGGACCCAGCAGGCTCTCCACGGCGGCCAGCGCCCCGGTGACGTCGCCGTGCCGGAGGCGTTCACTCACGCCGACAAGGCAGTCGGGGCGGCGGTGTGCCCGGTCGATGGCCTGGAGGCAGGGCAGGGGTGGTCCGCCCAGGGCGGCCAGCAGTTCCTCGCGCCGGATCTCGTCCGGGTCGTGGTCCAGCGCGGCCAGGGCGCCGCCGACCAGGCCGATGGTGTGCCGGGCTCCCCGGCACTCCACCTGCCGTGGATCACCCGCCTCGTCCCGCGCCCCGGAGGTGCCGGTGCGTTCCACTCCCAGCGCGGAGGCGACCAGCGGATGCAGCCGCCCGGGATCGATCGCCCCGGCCCGGAGCAGCTCCAGGTCGGGCAGCACCCAGGTCGCCGCGTCGGGCAGGACGGGCAGTGCGGGGTCGGGGGCGTGCGACGTCACCACGGCGGTGCCGTCGGACACGTCCAGCACCAGCCGGTCGCGCGCCCCGAGGCGGACACCGACCCGGCCGGCCGGCCGCCCCTCGGCGCGCAGCAGGATCTCCGCCTCGGCCGCCCACCGGTCGACTGCGCAGTGATGACCCTGCGGCAGCGGCCCGGGCGCCGAACGGCCGTCCGTGTCGGGAAGATCCGCCCCCGCCCGTACCCGCAGCTCCCCCGCCCGGCGCGCATCCCACAGATGCCGGTGCAGGTCGAGACGGAACCGTCTGCTGGGGCGGGGATGCGGATGACGCCGGTCGGTGGTGTCCGAGGCGTCCCACAGGGCGAGGCCGATCCGCTGACCGGCGTCGGCCCAGGCCGGTGGTGTCCGCACCACGAGGTGCAGCGGTGTCGTGCCCGTGGTGTCGTACCGGGCCAGGCCGATCGTCAGCCCCGGCCGCAGCAGCCCGTCGGGGGCGATCCTCGGCAGGTGCCAGCGCAGCAGGTCGGGAGCCAGGTGACGGAGGTCGGCCCGGAGCCGGGCGGCGAGTTCCCGGCCGTGGGCCCGGGCCACGGCACGCGGCTGGAGGTCGACGTCGACACCGGCGGCTGCGCACGCACCCGCCCAGTCACCGGCATGCCGCCGGGCCGTCGCGGTCTCGATCATGGAGGGCGGCACGGCGAACTCGCGCACGCGCGGCCAGAAGGAAGTCGGCCTTGAGGAAGGCGGGGTGTTCCCGTTCGCGGTGGGGGTGAGCATCAGCACTCACCTGGCGCGGACGGGACCCCCAATCTGTCAACGGAGGAGGTCGTCATCGCGGCGATGCTAGCGGCCCCCGCACCCTCGCGCAGCCGAATATCCGGAGCCTCAGACGACATGCGACTCGGGCCGGATCGCCGCCCCCGCCCGGAAGCGGTCGGCGCTGAGCGGGCCGACGTCGACGCAGGGCGTCCGGTCCAGGTACAGGTCGCGGACGATCTCCCCGACCGCCGGGGCCTGGAGGAAGCCGTGTCCGGAGAACCCGGTGGCGTAGAGGAAGTTGACGACTTCGCCGGAGCGACCGATGAGCGCGTTGTGGTCGGGGGTGACCTCGTAGAGCCCGGCCCAGCCGCCCGCCGTCTCCATGCCGGCGAGGTCGGGGGCGCGGTGGCGTACGACGTCGCGGAAGAGGTCCAGCCAGCCGGGGGTCCAGGTGGTGTCGAAGCCGTCGGGCTCGGCGGGGTCGGCCAGGCCGAAGAGGAGGCCGTCGTCGCTGTTGTGGAAGTACGCCGAGGACGTGAAGTCGATGGTGAAGGGAATGCGCGGGGCGGGGGGTGTGAGCGGGGCGGTGAAGGCCAGTTGGCGGCGGACCGGCCGGACCGGGAGGGGGACGCCGGCCAGATCGCCGATCCGTGCCGACCAGGCTCCGGCGGCGCAGACGACCGTGGCGCAGTCGATCCGCCCGCGGTCGGTGTGGACGGCCGTGACACGGTCGCCGGTGGTGTCGAGGCCGGTGACGGTGGTGTGGGTCGCGAGGACGACTCCAGCACGGGCGGCCGCACGCGCGTAGCCCTGGACGACCAGGGCGGGCCGGGCGTGGCCGTCGGCGGGCGAGTGGGCGGCGGCCACCAGTCCGTCGGTGCTGACGTAGGGGCACAGGCGGCGGGCCTCTTCGGGGCCGGTCATACGGCTGGGGACGCCGAGGGAGTTCTGCAGCCGGACGGCGGCCTCGAAGTCGGCGGCCTGCCGCTCGGTGGTGAGCAGGAAGAGGTAGCCGACGGTGTCGAGGCGGATGTCGGCGCCGGGGCGGGCCGGGAAGTCCCGGAAGGCGCGCAGACTCCGGTCGCCCAGTTCGATGTTGAGCGGGTCGGAGAAGTGCGCCCGTACACCGCCGATCGGCTTGCCCGAGCTGCCGCGGCCCAGTTCGCCGCGCTCCACGACGACGATGTCCCGCACCCCGGCCTCGGCCAGGTGGAAGGCGATGCTCGTGCCCATCACACCACCGCCGATGATCACGACGTCGGCGGTGCGGGGGGCTGTGGGGTGGACGGGTGAAGTGGTCAACGGGCCATCCCTTCACGGTGGCTGCGACCGATCACGATCGGCGTCATTGAACCGGGCGGTGGGGGCGTTGCCAAGAGGACCCGGCCGCCCACCCTCACCGGACTTTGCCATCTCTTTACAACCCGCCCCGTGGCCGCCTCGTCTCTCCGCACGACCCGTCACCCACCCCGCCGAGCATCGGGCGGGACCGACGAAGGAGAGCGATTCCATGCGCCGAACCGTCCTGAGCGCCCTGGCCCTCGCGGGCACCGCCGTACTGCTGGGCACCGGGCCCGCGTTCGCCGACGGCGGCAAGACCCCGAGCCCGGTCCCCTCGGCCACCCCGCCCACCGCTACCCAGCCGGAGGCCAGTGCCGAACCGACCCGCGCGCCGGACGCCACCCCTCCGGCCCCGAAGCCCGAACCGACCCGGGCACCGGCCGAGGACCAGGTCTCCGTCCGGCCGGGCGGCGCGCCCGACACCGGTGTGACGCCGGCGTCCTCGTCGTCCGGGAGCGACGGCACGGCGATCGGCGCGGGCGCCGCAGCGGCGTTCGCCCTGGGCGGCGGAGCGGTCCTCGTCGTACGCCGCCGTCGGGCGACCGGGGCATGACCGCGTTCTCCAGGCGCGCGTTCACGACCGCGGCGCTGGCGTCCCTGCTGACGGCGTGCGGGAGCCAGGGAACCACCACCGAACGGCAGCCGAAGCCCCGGGCGGTTCCGGCCGATGGGGCGGTTCCGGCCAAGCGGGCGCGGCCCCTGGCCCGTTCCGCTCCGGTCCGGCTGCTCGTCCCGGCCATCGGCGTCGACACGCCGGTCATCCGGCTGGGCCTGGCACCGGACGGCACGGTCGAGGTGCCGCCCCTCACGGCGGACGACCGGGCCGGCTGGTACCGGCACTCGCCGACCCCGGGGCAGACCGGCCCGTCGGTGATCCTCGGTCATGTCACGGTCGGGAAGTACGGCGACGGCGTCTTCCGCCGTCTCGGCCGGCTGCGGCGGGGCGACCGGATCGTGGCGCGCCTGGAGAACGGCACGGCGGCGGAGTTCGCCGTCACGGACGTACGGACCACCCCGAAAACCGACTTCCCGGCGGACGACGTCTACGGGAACGTGGACCGCCCGGAGCTGCGGCTGATCACGTGCGGCGGAGCGCGCACCGGCGACGGTTACGCGGACAACGTGATCGTCTTCGCGGCGCTGAGCGGCACCGAGTCCCCGACCTCTGGAGAGCGTTGAAACGGTCCCGCGAGAAGGCCGCGTCCGAACTGTTCGCCGCCCTCTACCCGCGCCTCGCCGGCTGGTGCCGCCGGCTCGTCGACGACGACGGGACGGCCCACGAGATCGCCTCGGAGGCGTTCACCCGGCTCTGGGCCCGCTGGACGTCCGTGGAGGAGCCCCGAGGCTTCCTCTACGTCACCGCGGCCAACCTCGTCCGGGACCACTGGCGCAAACTGGAGCGCGAGCGCCGGGCCATGCACCGTGTCACCTCGGAGGCCGCCGTACGGCCCCACCCCGAGCAGGCCGACCCCTCGGTGCGGCTGCTCGTCCAGTCGCTCCCGGAACGACTCCGCGTGCCGATCCTCCTCCACTACTACGCTGACATGCCGATCCGGGAGGTGTCCGCACTGACCGGGCGCAAGGAAGGAACCGTCAAGGCCGATCTGCACGCGGCCCGCGAACTGCTCCGCGTCCATCTGAGGAGAAGCCTTGACCACACGCCTTGACGACGTCCCGGGCGACCCGGAGTACGGCCCCGACGACCCCCTCGCCGTGATCCTGCGTCCGTCCTCCCCCGACTACCTAGGCGCACCGCCCGGCCAGTACGAGGCGATCCGGCGAAGTGCCAAGCGCCGCCGCCTCGTCCGTACGGCGGCCGGGGCCGGCGTGTGCTGTGCCGTAGCCGCCCTCATCGCACTCCCCGTGCGCTTCGCGGCCCCGGACCGCCCCGCCTCCCCGACGGTCCCGATGGCCCCGCCGCCCGCGACGACGCCCCTGCCCACCCCGCCGTCGTCCCCCTCCCCTTCCCCCTCCGCGCCGGACTCGACGCCGGACTCGACGCCGGACTCGACGCCGTCCTCCGTATCCGAAGCCCCGGCCCCCGGCACGGACGCCCCGCGCACGGACAACCCCCGCGACACCCCGCGCCCCACGGCCGTGGACCGCTCCCCGTCGGCCGTACCGACCCCGGCGCGGGACGTCCCGTCGACCCGGCCGGCAACTCACTAGGTCTAAAACTGACGGACGTTATTGACAGGTGGGTCTCCCGTCCCTAGGAGCCGGTCCGCGCGACCTCGTCCATGCGTCCCTGCTGCGCCGCGGTGAGGGTACGGATCATCAGGGCGGCGGTCCCGGCCGCGGCCACGATCACCAGGTCGGCGGCGAGCAGGGGCCAGACCTCGTTGTAGGCGCGGGCGATGACCTCGTCGGCGGAGTCCGCGTAGATCAGGCCGACTCCGCCGGCCAGACCGGCCAGCCACAGGCCCCACCACCAGTTCACGAGGGCGGGCAGCCGCCGTTCGGGGAAGACCGACGCGTGCACGTCCGCGACCATGCCCCGGGGTATCCACAGGTTCGCGATGGGCACGATCCAGCCCAGGAAGAGCCAGAGGTAGTGGTACTTCGGTTCCTTGCCCGAGAGGGTCCTCGCGTTGTCCCGTGCGCGGTCCAGCCAGAGCAGGAACACGACCGCGCAGACCGCCGTGACTGCGCCGCCCGCGGAGCTGACCGAGTGGTAGGAGTTCTCCAGGGCGTTGAGGGGACGGTGGACGCCGTCGCCCTGGTCGGGCGGGCCGGACGCGGGCACGCCCGCCATGGCGAGCCGGATGTGCCAGACCGCCCGGACCGCCCAGGCCAGTCCGGCGAGGGCGAGAGCGACGACGGCGAGGTTGGCCGCGCTCCGGATCGGGCGCAGGGCGGCGGCCGGGGCGGGGGCCTGGGTGGTGGCAGGAGAGTCCTTGTCGTTCACCCGGTCATCTTGTCGTACTCGATCACCAGGGCCCCGGGCTCCCGTCCCGCTCAGTCCCGCCGGCTCAGTCCCGCCGCCCGGCCCTCCTCGTCCCACCGCACCTCGAGGACGTGGTCGACGGCGTCCCGGTCGAGGGGGCCGAACACGTGCGGGAACAGGACGTCCCCGGCGACCCCGGGCGGCGGGGCGGAGGCCGCCGCCTCGAACTCCACCTGCGCGGTGAGGCGCGCCTCGTCGAGGGCGAGCACCAGCAGCGGCCTGGGCGCGTCCCGGTAGAAGGCGTTGACCACGGCCAGCGTGGCCGGCTCGTCCGGGGAGCAGTGCACGAAGCCCTCCTCGGCGAGGGAGTCGGGCGCGTACGTCCGGCCGGGGGCGGTGTTCCAGACGGTGAGCGGTACGACGTGATAGATCATGGCCCCGTTATAGACCGTCAGGTCGCAGGGCGGCGATGGTGCGCCGGGTCGCCTCGGCGATCAGGGCGTCCGAGGGCTCGGCCGCGTGGCCGGGCCGGTCGGTCATGACGGCCAGGACGAGCGGCTCCGTGCGGGGCGGGCGGACGATCGCGATGTCGTTGGCCCGGCCGTAGTTGCCCGTACCGGTCTTGTCGGCCACCTCCCAGCCCTTGGGGAGCCCGGCCCGGATGCGCCGGGCACCCACTTCGGTGGCGTTGCGCGAGAGCAGGTCCGTGAGCAGGGCGCGTTCGCCGCGGGCAGGGCGGTGCCCAGGAGCAGTGCGCGGAAGTCGGTGGCGATCGCCCGGGGGGTGGTGGTGTCGCTGGGGTCGTCGGGCCGTACGTCGTGCAGTTCTGGCTCGTAGTGGTCCATGCGGCTGACCTTGTCGCCGAGTCCGCGCAGATAGGCGGTGAGTTTCGCCGGGCCGCCGAGGTCGCGCAGCAGCAGATTCCCGGCCGTGCCGTCGCTGTACCGGACGGCGGCGTCGCAGAGTTGGCGCAGGGTCATGCCGGTCGCGATGTGCTTCCCGGTGATCGGGGCGGTGGACTTGAGGTCGGCGCGCGTGTACATGACGCGCCGGTCCAGGCCCTTCAGGGAGCGGTGGTGCAGGACCGCCGCCGCGGCCAGTGCCTTGAAGGTCGAGCAGAAGGCGAAGCGCTCGTCGGCGCGGTGGGTCACGGTGACGCCGGTGCCGGTGGCGAGGGCGTAGACGCCGACGCGGGCGCCGTACTCGCCCTCCAGATCCGCCAGGCGCGCGCGACGGACGGTGGGCGCGGGGGCGGGCGGAGTGGTCGTGGACGTTCCGCCTGCCCGGCCGCCCGCCCGGCCGGTGTCCCGGTCGCCGTCCGTGCCGCAGCCGGCGAGAGGGAGGAGGACCGCGGCGGCCAGGAAGGAGCGGCGGGACGACGGAGAGGGCCCGTCGGCGGACCTGCGGGGTGCGACCGTGACTCGGGCTTTCACTCGGGCTTTCACTCGGGCTTTCACTCGGGGTTCCTTCACTCGGGGTCGTCGGAAGCGGCGGCCAGCAGGCTGTGGACGATCGGTCCGGCGGAGCCGCCGCCGGTGACGCCCTCCTCGACGACACAGGCCACGGCGACGTTGCCGCGGTGGGCGACCAGCCAGCCGTTGTTGTCCTGCGCGTCGGAGACCTCGGCGGTACCGGTCTTGGCGCCGATCTCGCCGGGCAGATCGGAGAGGACCTCCGCGGTGCCGTCGGTGACGGTGGCCCGCAGCATCGCGCGCAGTTCGGTGACGACGCCCCGTGGGAGCGGGGTCGTGGTGGTCTTGTCCTCGTTGCCGTCGGTGAGCGAGGGCTGGTGGAAGGTGCCGGACACGGCCGTCGCGGTCACGGACGCCATGAGCAGCGGGTTGGCCTGCACCCGGCCCTGCCCGATCATCGAGGCGGCCTTCTCCGTCTCGTCCTTCGGCGCCGGCACCGATCCGTCGTACGTGGGTGCCCCGACGTGCCATTCCTGGCCCACGCCGAAGTACTTACGGGCCACATCGCCGAGTTCCCCGTCGTAGAGCCGGTCGCGCAGGCTGATGAAGGCGGTGTTGCACGACTCGGTGAAGTCCTTGCGGAAGGTGGCGCCCGGGTGCTGGGAGAGCTCCACGTTCTGGAACCGCTTCCCCACCGTGAGGTACCGGGGGCAGTCGACCACGTCGTCCGGCTTGACGGCGTCCTTGAGCAGCAGGGCGCTGGTGGTGACGATCTTCCAGGTGGAGCCGGGCGCGTAGGTGCCGGAGAGGGCGCGGTTGAAGCCGGAGGACGGGGAGTTCGCCACGGCCAGGATCTCGCCGTCGTCGATGCGCAGGGCGACGAGCGCGGCGTTCTTGCCCTCGGCGTGGGTGGCGAGGGCCTGCTCGGCGGCGGACTGCCAGCCGGCGTGCAGGGTCGTGCGGACGGGGCCCTTGTCCCGGACCGTGCGCGCGCCGAAGGTGGCCTCCGTGCGCTCGACGTCCCCGGTGGCCCGGTCGACCAGGTGGATCGCCCCGCGTGCGCCGGTGTCCGTGCCGTTTCCGCCGAGCCGGGTCATGAGGGGCGCGAGGGAGGGGAGTTCGTCGCCGGACAGGGCCGTGCCCTGCCGGTCGATGACCTCGGGGGGTTTCGTCTCCTCCCGTTCGAGGCGGAACTTCTCGGTGCCGCTCAGGCGCGGGTGGACGACGGACAGCGTCCAGTCCACCTTCCAGGTGCCGTCGCCCCGCTGACGCAGCGGCAGCTTCGACTCGTAGGTCCAGGTGCCCAGGCCGGTGACGGGCATCCGGGCGGTGAACGGGACGGTGACCGTGCCGTCCTCCGCCTCGGTCGCGGCCTTGGCCTTGAACGCGGGGTCGGTGATCTCCAGTCCGGCGGTGAAGCTGTCCAGCACGCGCTGTGCCGTACCGGGGCTGGTCGTGCGGGCGGCCGCGCTCGGCAGCCGGCCGGCGGCCCAGTCGGCGAGGAAGGCGCGGGCCTGTTTCGCGGCGGCGGGGTCGGGGCCGGTGTCCCGTGCGAAGGGACCGAGACCGGCCGCGTACGAACCGCCCGCGGCGACGGCCAGCACCACCGCTCCCGCGGTGACGGCCCGTACGGCGTTGCGGCGCCGTCTGCGGTCCCGGTTGGAGCGGCTCGTGTATTCGGCGAGGGAGTCCATGCGCCGAGGACAGCAGCGCCGTGGGCAACCTGTCCAAGACCTTTATCGATCTCGCATCGATCAATACCGGATATGGTTACTGTTCGTGGACCTGGTGCGGCACCTGGAGTGCTTCGTGGCTGTTGCCGAAGAGTCACACTTCGGCCGTGCCGCGGCTCGCCTGGGCATGGCGCAGCCGCCGCTCTCGCAGCGCGTCCAGCGGCTGGAGAGACATCTGGGCGTCCGGCTCTTCGAGCGCACGAGCCGGCAGGTGACCATCACCGAGGCCGGGGCGCTGCTGCTGCCCGAGGCACGGGAGGTGCTCGCCCGCTCCGAGGCGCTCATGGCCACCGCACGCCGTATCCGCGACGGCGAGACCGGCCTGCTGCGGGCCGCGCTGCCACCCGACATATCCGGCGACACGGTCGCCGCGCTGCTCGCGGGCTTCGCCGACGCCGACAGCGCCGGCGTGGAACTTGAGCTGCACGAGCTGCCCACCGCCCAGCAACTGGAGCGGTTCGCCGCGCACGAGCTGGACGTCGGGCTCATCCACCACCCCTGTGACGTCTCCGGCCTGGAGCTGGGCCCGGTGCTCCGCCGCGAACTGGGCGTACTGCTGCCCCGCGACGCGGCGGCGGCCGGGCTCGCCGAGGTCCCCCTCGCCTCCCTCACCGGCTACGACCTGATCCTCTTCCCCCGCACGGGCGCCCCCGCGGTCTACGACGACCTGCTGACCACCTGCGCCCGCAACGGCTACACCCCGCCCGCCGTACGGCACGCCCAGGGCGCCAGCTTCGTCCGCGGACTGGTCCTGTCGGCGGAGGCGGTGTCCTTCAGCCCCCGGGACGCGCACGAGCCTGTGGAGGGCAACGGGGAGGGCTCGCGCCGAGAACCGGCCGCGAATGTCGCACCCGCCACGGGTGTCGCACCTGCCGCGGGTGTCGTCTGGCGTCCGCTCACCGGTGCTCCCCTAGCCCTGCGGCACTCCGTGGCCTGGCCCGGCGGACGCGGTGACGCCGCCGTGGCCGCCTTCGCCGAGGCCGCCACGCACGCGCTGCGCACCACCGCCGGCGCGGCCCCCGACCTGCCCACCCGCCCGCTCCATCTGCGCCCGGCCTCGGAGTACTGGCTGTGAACGACCCTCTCGCCCGTATCCACGCGGCCTTCGCCGACGCCGGGGTCACCGGTCGGCTGCACGCCGTCGACATCGACTCCGGTGCCCAGCTCGACGCGGGTGCGGACCAGCCGGTCTGCACCGCCAGCGTCCACAAGCTGTGTGTGCTCGTCACGCTCCACGAGCAGGCCGCGGCGGGGATCCTGGACCTCACCGAGCAGGTCGAGTGCCCGCCGGAGGGCCGCACCACCGGGCCGACGGGTCTCGCCGCGATGCTCGACGGCGCCCGGCTGTCCCTGCGGGACCTCGCCTATCTGATGATGTCCGTGAGCGACAACGCCGCCGCCGATCTGCTGCTGGGGCGCGTCGGCCTCGACGCCGTCAACCGCACCACGGCCCGTCTGGGCCTCACCCGCACCCACGCCGTGCACTCCTTCGGCGAGCTCCTCGCCACCATCAAGGAGGACGCCGGCCCCGGTGGCGCGCGGGCGCTCACCGACCCGCTCGTCGTCACCCGGCTGCGGGCGCTGGACCCGGCCCGCACCAACCGCAGCACCCCGCGCGACATGACGCGGCTGCTCGGCGCCGTGTGGCGCGACGAGGCATGCACGCCCGAGCACGGCGCGGCCGTCCGCCGGGTCCTCGGGCTTCAGGTGTGGCCGCACCGGATGGCCTCCGGCTTCCCCTTCGACGATGTCCATGTGGCGGGCAAGACGGGGAGCCTGCCGACCGTGCGCAACGAGGTGGGCGTCGTCGAATACCCCGACGGGGGGCGGTACGCCGTCGCCGTCTTCACCCGCACGGCCCGCACCTCCGCGCTGCTGCCCGCGGCCGACGCCGTCATCGGCACGGCGGCCCGCCTGGCCGTGGACGCGCTGCGCGCGGCCCGGTAGGCCGGCGGGGCCGCCGCGCCGGCGGTCAGAGCTGGAACTCGGCGGGAGACACCCCCAGTGCCGCGCAGGCCTCGCGCAGGACCGTCGCCTCGGCCTGGGAGAAGTGGCCGTCGGCCCCGGCGATGACCATGCCGGTCTGGACCACGGCCCGAGCCTCGGTGGGCTTCTTGGCGGCCTTGGCGATCTCCTGCATCGCCTCGGTCTTGCCGTGCTGGAAGTTCGCCGTCAGCTGGTCCACATGCTTGTTGAAGCGCTGGCGCAGCTGCTCCGGCGGGAAGTTCTGCAGCACGTCGTTGCTGAGGATCATCGACTCGACCTGCTGCCGCTCGGAGGCGTCCACCTGTCCGTCGGCCGCGGCGACCAGGGCGCACATCGCCATGCTCGCATCCCGGTACGCACCGCTCTTCAGCTCGTTCTTCAGCGACCCGAGCTGCGTCTTGAACAGCCCGACCAGCTGGGCCTTGCTGCCACCGCCCGACCGCGAACCCGAGCCGTGCCCGCCGGTCGCGCCGTGGCCGCCGGACGTGCCGTGCCCGCTCTGGTTCTGCCAGGTCGTCTCCATGGCCTCCATCGCCCTCGCCCCGCCGAAGGTGAGCCTGGTCAAGCCCCGCCGCCGCCTGCGACAGGGTGGTCACTCCGTACCGCGCCCGCCGGGCCATCT
>NZ_JBSHKH010000057.1:0-50204 GCF_053643595.1 Streptomyces sp. NPDC055506
GATCAGGGCGCTCATGGTGAAAGGACCCCTATGGTGCATGTGCCGTCAGTCCAGCACAGGTTGCGGCGCCGGGCATCCCGTGGGAGTCACCCGGGAGGCGTCACGTATCAACGCCTGGTGCGCCGCCTTGAGCCGGGCCGTGTCCGGTTTCAGGACGGCTCGGTCGTAGGTGAGGAAGCCGTTCAGCTCACCCTCGACGTCCGCGATCTGGGTGTACACGGCACCGTTGCCGCCCTTGCAGACCAGGGCCCGGACCTCGTCGAGCTTCGTCAGGTAGTCCTCGGTGTAGGTGGCCGGGTCGACATCGACGTAGGACTGCTGCACCGACCAGGCGTGGCCGGGCACCGCAAGGCCGAGGCCGCCGTACTCGCCGCTGACCAGGGCACGCTCGCCGTCCGGGCGCGGCGGCAGGGCCGGGCTCGGATAGCCGTGCTCGTCCATGAGGTCCCCGGTGCCGCCGTCGGCGCCGAGGTTCAGCCCGGACTGGCCGTTGACCAGCCGGGTGGGGTCCCACGCCTTGGCCTGCTCGGCGACCCGGCCCACGTCGTACTGGCCCCAGCCCTCGTTGAAGGTCACCCACATGACGACCGACGGGCTGCTGATGTGCTCGTCGATCATCTCCTTCATCTCGCGCTCGTACCGCGCGCGGGAGGTCGCGCTCGGGTTCACCCCGGCCGTCATCGCGGGCATGTCCTGCCACACCAGCAGCCCGAGCCGGTCCGCCCAGTAGAACCAGCGGTCCGGCTCGACCTTGATGTGCTTGCGGACGGAGTTGAAGCCGAGCCGCTTGTGCGCCTTCAGGTCGTAGGCGAGGGCCTCGTCGGTGGGCGCGGTGTGCAGGCCGTCCGGCCAGAAACCCTGGTCGAGGGTGGCCATCATGAAGACCGGCTCGCCGTTGAGCACCGTGCGCGGGACGCCGTTCACCTTCTCGACGGCGATGGAGCGCATCCCGAAGTAGCTCCCGACCCGGTCGGCGCCGACCTTCACCTTGAGCTTGTAGAGGAACGGGTCGTCGGGCGACCAGAGTCGCGGGTCGCGGACGGACAGCGTCAGCGGGCCGCCGGTGCGGCCGCTCGCCGTGGCCACCTCGCGCTTCCCGTCGTACGCCGTCGCCGTGATCGGTACGCCGTCCCGGACACCGCGGGCCTCCACGGTCAGCTTCTCGCCGGCCACGTCCGGGGTGAGCTTGAGGGAGTCCGCGTGGTCGCGGGCCACCGGCTCCATCCAGACCGACTGCCAGATGCCGGAGGAGGGGGTGTACCAGATGCCGCTGGGGTCCAGGCGCTGCTTGCCGAGCGGCGGGTTCTCGCCGGATGCCGCGTCGGTCGGGTCGTAGACGCCGACGATGAGCTCCTGGGTGCGGCCGGGCTTCAGCGCGTCGGTGACGTCGGCGCTGAACTTGTCGTAGCCGCCCTCGTGCTCGGCGACCTTCCTGCCGTTGACGTACACCTCGGACCGCCAGTCGACGCCGCCGAAGTTGAGCTTGAGCCGCTTGCCGGAGCCGATGTCCCAGTCGCGCGGGACCGTGAAGGTGCGGCGGTACCACATGCGGTCCTCGTGCCGTTCGATGCCGGAGAGCTGGGACTCCACCGGGTACGGGACGAGGATGCGCTCCTTCAGGTTCTTGCCGACGGGCGGCTGCTCGCCGGGCTCGGCGGCGGCGAACTGCCAGCGGCCGTTGAGGCCCTGCCAGGCGTCCCGGGTCAGCTGCGGGCGCGGGTACTCGGGGTGGGCGTTGTCCGGCCCGACCTCGTCGGCCCAGCGGGTGCTCAGCTGATGCGTGGAGCGGTTGGGGCCGCTGCTCCAGAACTCACTGACAACGTTGCCGTCGGTGTCGGAGAGGCCGCCCTGACCGTCGTAGCGGATGTCGGCGGTGCCGCGGGCCGTGCCGGTCTTGTTGCCGACGACCGGCTCGTCGAGGGCGACCAGGAGGGACGTGGGGTCGGACGGGTCCGGTCGGGCCGCGCCCACGGGCCACTCGGCGCCGCCGATCACCGCCTTGAGGTGGTCGGTGAAGCCCGCCGGGGGTGCGGCGAGGGGCTGGGCGAAGTCGAGCTTCAGGGTGCGTCCGGTGGACTGGACGGTGGCCGCGAGCGCTCCGTCGTAGTCGAAGCCGTCGGGGAGGCGGAACGCCGACTGCGGGACCGGCTCCTTGGCGCCGCCGGGCTGGGTCCAGCGGAGGTGGAGGTTGGAGCCGCCGTAGTGCTCGAAGTACTCGACCTTGATGTCGTAGGCCTTGCCCGCGGTCAGGTCGACGGGCTGGGCGGTCTGTTCGCGGTCCCAGTCGTCCACCCAGTGGTCGATGACGGGCTTTCCGTCGATCCAGAGGCGGAAGCCGTTGTCGCCGATGACCGAGAAGGTATGGGGGCCGGTCTTCTCCGGGACGATCTTTCCGGTCCAGCGGACGCTGACGTCGTCCGACCGGCCGGTGGTGAAGTTCAGGCGCGGTTCCAGGTTGTCGAAGTCGAGGTCCTGGTCGAAGGTCGTCGCCTTGAGGGTGTGGAAGTCGAAGGTGCCGGGGGCGGAGTGGGTGAAGTACTCGCCCTTGAGGCCGTGGATCTCTGCGGGGTCGTCCGCCAGGGCGGGGGCCGCGGTCAGGCCGGTGAGGCCGAGGAACGCGGCGAGCAGTAACGCGAGCCGGTTTCTGAGGGGTCCGGTACGCACGGAACCTCCGTTTACAACGATGTCATATCCGGGCGCAGGCATGACAACACGGATTCCGCTCTTCGTCCAGAGGCAGGACAAAGTCCCCCGGCAGAGACCGCCTCAGGTGACCAACTGGTCCTTCCCCAGGGCGATGACGCCGCCCTTGGACACCGTGTACAGCTCGGCGTCCCGCTCCGGGTTGACGCCGATCGTCGCGCCCGGCGGCACCTCTACGTTCTTGTCGAGGACGGCGCCGCGCACCACCGCACCCCGGCCGATGTGCACGTTGTCGTGCAGCACGGAGCCCTGCACCACCGCCCCCGGGTCCACCACGACACCCGGCGACAGCACGGACCGCGTGACCTGGCCGCGCACCAGGCAGCCCGCGCTGATGATGGACTCGCTGGCGATGCCGCCGGCGTTGAAGCGGGCCGGCGAGAGCTGGTACGAGTGCGTGTAGATCGGCCAGTCGCGGTTGAACAGGTTGAAGGCGGGGCGCTCGGCGATCAGGTCCATGTGGGCCTCGTAGTAGGCGTCCAGCGTGCCGACGTCCCGCCAGTAGCCCTGGTCGCGGGTGGTCTCGCCCGGCACGTGGTTGGCGCTGAAGTCGTACAGCGCCGCCTCGCCCCGGTCGGTGAGCTGGGGCAGGATCGAGCCGCCCATGTCGTGCACGGAGGCCTCGTCCTCCGCGTCCCGCCGGAGCGCCTCGATGAGGGACTTGGTGGTGAAGATGTAGTTGCCCATGGAGGCGAAGACCATGTCGGGGTCGTCCGGCAGACCGGGCGGATCCGTCGGCTTCTCCAGGAAGCGCTCCACCGTCTGGCCGTCCGAGCCCGGCGTGATCACACCGAAGGACGAGGACTCGGTGCGCGGCACCCGGATCCCGGCCACCGTCACGCCAGCGCCGCTGTCGATGTGCTGGGCGAGCATCTGGCGGGGGTCCATGCGGTAGACGTGGTCGGCGCCGAAGACGGCGACGTACTCGGGGCGCTCGTCGTAGATCAGGTTCAGCGACTGCAGGATCGCGTCGGCGCTGCCCAGGTACCAGCGCGGGCCGAGGCGCTGCTGGGCGGGCACGGGCGTGACGTAGTTGCCGAGCAGGTTGGACATCCGCCAGGTGGTCGTGATGTGCCGGTCCAGCGAGTGCGACTTGTACTGCGTCAGGACGCAGATGCGCAGGATGTCGCCGTTGACGAGATTGGACAGCACGAAGTCGACCAGGCGGTAGGTACCGCCGAAGGTGACCGCGGGTTTGGCGCGGTCCGTGGTCAGGGGCATCAGGCGTTTGCCCTCGCCGCCGGCCAGCACGATTCCCAGGACCGAAGGACCACCACGACGCATGGCCGCTCCCCTCACGCCGATTTCCCGATGCCTGCCCCTGTGCGGGACGCGCTAAGCCTGTTTCTGGATCTCCTCGTAGAGCCGGACCGTACGGCGGGCCACCGCGTCCCAGCCGAACTCGCCGACCGCCCGCTCCCGCCCGGCCACGCCCATCCGCCCGGCGGTCTCCGGGTCGCCCAGGACGGTGTCCATGGCCCGGGCGAGACCCGCCTCGAAGTCGTCACCGGCCGGGACGAGCAGACCGGTCCTGCCGTCGTCCACGACCTCGGGGATGCCGCCGACCGCCGAGGCCACCACGGGCGTGCCGCAGGCCATCGCCTCCAGGTTCACGATGCCGAGCGGCTCGTACACCGAGGGGCAGACGAACAGCGCGGCGTGCGTGAGGAGCTGGATCACCTCCGGGCGCGGCAGCATCCGCGGAATCCAGAACACTCCGTCGCGTACCCGGCTCAGCTCCCCGAACAGCTCGCGGAACTCCTGGTCGATCTCCGGCGTGTCCGGTGCTCCCGCGCACAGCACGACCTGCGCGGCCGGGTCGATGTCCCGCACCGCGCGCAGCAGGTGGGGCACGCCCTTCTGCCGGGTGATCCGGCCGACGAACAGCACGTACGGACGGGAGCGGTCGAGTCCGATCCGGTCCAGGGCGTCCGTGCCGTGGTCGGGCCGGTAGAGGGCCGTGTCGATGCCGTTGTGCACGACGTGGACCCGCTCCGGGTCCAGTGCGGGGTAGCAGCCGAGGATGTCCTCGCGCATGGCCCCGGACACCGCGATCACCGCGTCCGCCGCCTCGATCGCGGTGCGTTCGGCCCAGCTGGACAGCTCGTAGCCGCCGCCGAGCTGCTCGGCCTTCCAGGGGCGCAGCGGCTCCAGGGAGTGGGCGGTCATCACGTGCGGGATGCCGTACAGCAGCTTGGCGAGGTGGCCGCCGAGGTTGGCGTACCAGGTGTGGGAGTGGACCAGTTCCCGGCCCTCCAGGGCGGCGGCCATGGCGAGGTCCACGGAGAAGGTGCGCAGCGCGTCGTTGGCGCCGTCGAGCGTGGACCAGGGCCGGTGGCGCCGCACGCCGTCGGCGCGGCCCTCGCCCCAGCAGTGCACGTCCAGGTCGACCAGGGCTCTGAGCTCCCGGGCGAGGAACTCCACATGGACGCCCGCACCGCCGTACACATCCGGCGGGTACTCCCGGGTCAGCAGTCCCACTCGCACCCGCAACTCCCTGCTCTCAGCGGCCGTTCCCTTTCATGGTCACCCAGATGGGGCGTGTGGGGAAGACCGAGGCGGCTGCGTGAAGCAACAGTCGCCGCAGACGCCCCCGCCGGGCACCCGGTAGTACAGACAGCAGCTGCGGCGCCGGAAGGCCGTGCCGGTGAGGGTTCCGGAGCCCGCCAGCAGGGGGTGCGCGAGGAGTTCGGCGGCCAGGGAGCGGGCCCGGGCGGCGGTGTCCGTACGGTCGTGCCGCCGGGCCCAGCGGTCGAGTTCGCGGGCGGCGCCGGCCAGCGCGGAGGCGGCGTTGCCGCGCAGCAGGCCGGGTGCGAGGCGGTAGTGGGCGCGCAGGGCCGCCGCCAGGGGTTCGAGGTGGCCGAGCAGGACGGTGTCCGCTACGGTCGCCGCGTCCCCGGGGAGCGGTCGTACGCCGGTCAGCCACAGGTCGTCGGGGGCGCTGCCGTCGGCGTCCCAGCGCAGCAGCCGGGCGTCGAGGTCGGGGGCGCTGCCGTGGAGGACGGCGCAGCCCAGCGCGACGGACCACAGGCGGGCCGCGAGCCCCTGGTGCGTGATGGACGCCGCGACGCGCAACTCCGGGGCGTGCAGGGCGCCGGCCACCTTGTGGACGCGAAAAATCAGGGGATTTCCGCACACGTCCGGTGACGTTTCGCGGTAGGCCTGTGCGAGAGTGGGAAGAGGCCTGGCCGCCGCTCCTTCCGTGCGCAGCACGAAGAAGCCGCCGAGCGGGCGGAGCGCGGCGAGGGCGGGGTCGAGGTCCACGAAGACCAGTAGTACCAAGGCCCCTAGGGGATGCGACCCGGTGGCCCCCGACCATGGTCGCCCACCCTGGGGATGACGGTGCTCCCCTCGTACTCCATCGGCAGTAGGACCCAATGAGTGCTCAGGGACGACGACGGGAAGACCTGGACACGGCAGGGTGTTGGACATGAAAGCCGACCTTTCGCCGCGCCGGGTATATAGCCCCCGCCTGACGCAGAGGAGCAGCCGATGAGCGCCCTCGCGTTGTCCGTCCTGCTGTCCCTCGTGTCCGCCGTCGCGTACGCGGGCGGGGCGATCGTGCAGGAGCGGGTGGCGGAGTCCTCGCCGGGCGAGGAGTACGCGCCGCTGCGCCGGCCGGGCTGGTGGGCGGCGGTCGGGCTCAACGGTCTCGGCGGAGTGCTGCACGTGGTGGCGCTGGCATACGGTCCGCTGAGCCTGGTGCAGCCGCTGGGCGCGCTGACCATCGTGGTGGCCCTGCCGATGGCGGCGCTGTTCGTCGGCCGCAAGGCGGGCGCCACGGCCTGGCGGGGCGCGATCATGGCGACGGTGGGTCTCGCCGGTCTGCTGTCCCTGGTCGCCGCGTCCGACGCGCGGTCGCTGGACACGGCCCAGCGGGTGGCCGTGGCCGTCGTCACCGCGGGTGCGGTCGTGGCGCTGATGATCGCCGCCCGGGCCGCGCACCGGCACCCGGCGGTCCGCAGCATGCTGCTGGCGACGGCCTCCGGTATCGCGTTCGGCATGTCCTCGGTGTTCACCAAGACCGTCGCGGTCGACTGGACCGGCGGTGTGTCGGCGGCCGACGTGCCCTCGCTGGCCGTGATCGGTGTCCTCGCCACGGCGGGCATGCTGCTGTCGCAGGCCGCGTACCGGGGCGGCGGCCTCACGGCCCCGCTGGCCACGCTGACGGTCGTGAACCCGGTGGTGGCGGCCGCGGTCGGCATCACGATGTTCGGAGAAACCTTCCGCTACGGCACGACGGGTACGGCGCTCGCCCTGAGCTGTGGCGTGGTGGCGGCGGGCGGCCTGATCCTCCTGACGACGGAACGGCTCGCGCAGGCCCAGCCGGAGAGCCCGGGGACGGGCCTGGAGGTCGCGGGCACGGGCCTGGTCCCCGTCGACACGGGCCTCGGGACGTCGGGGACGGTGCCCCAGCCTGCCCGGAGCGGACAGGGCCGGCCGGAGCCGGTGGGTGCCGGGTCCGCGAGCACGAGCGCTCCGGTCGGGGCGGTGGGCAGTCTGCCCGGAAGCAGGGGCGCGCTGCCCGAGACCGTGAAGGCGTCGCCTGTCGAAGTGGGCGGCCTGGCCGGGGCGGTGAACGGATTGCCGGAGCCCCGAAACGCGCCGCCCGAGACGGTGCGGGCCGCGCCCGCCGGCGTGGGCGCCCTGGCCGAGGTGGCGTGCGGCGCGCCCGGGCCCCGGAGCGCATCGGCCGAGATCGGCGCACCGCCCGAGGCCGTGCGGGCGTCGCCCGTCGGCGTCGGCGTGGGCGTGGGCGTGAGCAGCCTGGCCGACGCGGTGAACAGTTCGGAGGAGCCCCTGGGCGCACTGACCGGGACCGTGGGGGCCCCGCCTGTGGCCGTGGGTGTGCTGCCCAAGGCGCATGCCGGGGCAGGGGACCGTGGCGCGGTCGAGCGTGGCCGGTCCGGGGACCGTGGCGCGGTCGGGCGTGGCCGGTCCGGGGACGAAGCGATGCCCCTGGCCGCCGCCGAACCCGAGGCCGCGCCGGACGTGGTGTACGAGAGCGGGGCACCGTCGGTGGCCTCAGGCCCCGGCGAACGCCGCCCGCTCTCCTACGTGCCCTTCTACGCCATCCCGTACGTCCCGCTGCCCACGGTCGACCGGCACCGCACGCGCGTCAGATCGTGACGCCGCCGGCCCTGAGATAGGCCACCGGGTCGACGTCCGAACCGAAACCGGGCCCCGTCCGCACCTCGAAGTGCAGATGCGGGCCCGAGCTGTTGCCGGTGGAGCCGGAGCGGCCGATGCGCTGGCCTGCGGTCACCGTCTGCCCGTCCCGCACGGAGATCGCCGACAGGTGGGCGTACTGGCTGTAGCGGCCGTCCCCGTGCCGGACCACGACCTGGTAGCCGAACGAGCCGCCCCAGCCCGCGCTGACGACACTGCCCGCCGCGACCGACCTGATGGACGTGCCCGTGGGCACCGGGAAGTCGACGCCGGTGTGGTAACCCTTCGACCAGGACGAGCCCGCCTTGCGGTAGGGCGTTCCCAGGGAGCCGCTGACGGGAGCGACAAGGCCCTGCCGGGCGGACGTGGACCTTCCGGCGCGTTCCTTGCCCTCGTCCTTGGAGCGGTCCTTGGTGTGGTCCTTCGCCTGTTCCTTCGCCTGTTCCTTCGCCCGTTCCTTCGCCCGTTCCTTCGCGCGGTCAGGCTTCTTGGGCGACGGCTTGGCCGCCGGGGCCGGCTTGTGCGCGGGACGCGTCTTCGTGGCGCCCTCACCGCTCAGCGCGAGCCGCTGACCGGGCACGATCAGGTCGGGGTCGGCTCCTATGGCCGAGCGGTTCGCGGCGTACAGCCCCCGCCAGCCGCCCCTGACCTCCTGGTCGGACGCGATACCGGAGAGGGTGTCGCCGCGGACCACGGTGTACATCTCGGCGCTGCCCGCCCGGGACTGCGGCGTGGACTGCGGCCGCACGTCCTCGATGGACGTCTTCGCCCTCTTCCTCGTGTCCTTCTTCGCGTCCTTCTTCGCGTCCTTCTTCGCGTCCTTCTTCGTGCTCTCGGCGGCCGGCCGGATGTCGGGCTCGCCTCCGCCCCTGGTCAGTCCGGCCCGTACCGAGCAGACCGGCCAGGCGCCCGGGCCCTGCCCGTCGAGCACCTTCTCGGCGACGGCGATCTGCTGGTCCTTGGTGGCCAGGTCCGCGCGTGCCGCGTAGGTCCGGCCGCCGTACGCCTCCCAGGTGGACTGGGTGAACTGCAGACCGCCGTAGAACCCGTTTCCGGTGTTGATGCTCCAGTTGCTGGTGGACTCGCAGGCGGCGACCTTGTTCCAGGTGTCCACGTCCGCCGCCTGGGCGGCGCCGGTGCCCATGAACGGCAGTGCCATGCCCGCGCCACCCGCCGTGACGGTGAGTGAGGCGCGGTTGATCCTGTTCGGCTGATACCGGCGGTGCCGGCCGCGTACGGCCATCGATTGCCCCCCTAGACATGCGTCAGGAGGGGCAAAAGTAAGCGCTGCGAACCGGCCAGAACAAGACGGCTATCGGCCGCCCGGGAGTCCAAATGGCCGGTATGAGGCCCCTGTTGCGCGACGTGCGCCACGGAGGTGCACCGTGTACGCCACCCGGTGCGCGTGTGCGACGTGCGCGGGGACGCGTACATCGACTGAGCGCGAAGGGGCTTTCGTGCGTATCACGCTGCGCGACGTCGTACGACCCGCGCGTGCGGACGAAGTAGGGGCACGTCAGGATGGTCGACGGGGGCATGCTGGTGGACACCACCCGCAGCACCGATACCGAGGTCTTTAGGAGCCAACCGAATGAGCAGTACAGCGCAGATCGGCGTCACGGGTCTCGCGGTCATGGGCCGCAACCTCGCCCGCAACTTCGCCCGCAACGGCTACGCGGTGGCGGTGCACAACCGGACGCCCGCGCGCACGCACGCCCTGGTGGAGGAGTTCGGCGGCGAGGGGGAGTTCGTCGCGTGCGAGAGTGCCAAGGACTTCGTCGCGGCGCTGGAGCGGCCGAGGCGCCTGGTCGTGATGGTGAAGGCCGGTGACCCGACGGACGCGGTGATCCAGGAGTTCGCCCCGCTGCTGGAGCCCGGCGACATGATCATCGACGGCGGCAACGCGCACTTCGCGGACACCCGGCGCCGGGAGCGGGAGCTGCGCGAGCAGGGCATCCACTTCGTCGGCATGGGTGTCTCCGGTGGCGAGGAGGGCGCGCTCAACGGGCCGAGCATCATGCCGGGCGGCCCGAAGGAGTCGTACGACTCGCTGGGCCCGATGCTGGAGAAGATCTCGGCGAAGGCGGCCGACGGTTCGCCGTGTGTCTCTCACGTCGGTCCGGACGGTGCCGGGCACTTCGTGAAGATGGTGCACAACGGCATCGAGTACGCGGACATGCAGCTCATCGGCGAGGCGTACCAGCTGCTGCGTGATGTCGCCGGCTACTCCCCCGCGCAGATCGCGGAGATCTTCCGCACCTGGAACCAGGGCCGTCTCGACTCCTACCTGATCGAGATCACGGCCGAGGTGCTGTCGCACGTCGACGCGGAGACGGGCAAGCCGTTCGTGGACGTGGTGGTGGACCAGGCCGAGCAGAAGGGCACCGGCCGCTGGACGGTCCAGATCGCCCTCGACCTGGGCGTTCCGGTGTCCGGCATCGCCGAGGCCGTCTTCGCCCGCTCCCTCTCCGGCCACGCGGCGCTGCGGGAGGCCTCGCGCGGGCTGGCCGGCCCGAAGGCCAAGGCGCTCAGCGAGTCCGAGGCGCAGGCCTTCGCCGACCGGGTGGAGCAGGCGCTGTACGCGTCGAAGATCGTGTCGTACACGCAGGGCTTCCACGAGATCGACGCGGCCCGCGACGAGTACGGCTGGGACATCGACCTCGGCGCGGTCTCCGCGCTGTGGCGTGGCGGCTGCATCATCCGCGCGGCGTTCCTGGACCGGATCCGCTCCGCCTACGACACCCGCCCGGACCTGCCGAGCCTGCTGTCGGACGCGACGTTCGCCCAGGAGATCGCGGACGCCCAGGACGACTGGCGCGAGGTGCTGATCGCCGCGACCCGCGAGGGCGTGCCGACCCCCGGCTTCGCCGCGGCGCTCGCCTACTACGACGCCCTGCGCGCGGAGCGGCTGCCGGCGGCGCTGACGCAGGGGCAGCGGGACTACTTCGGCGCGCACACGTACCGCAGGGTGGACCGGGACGGGTCGTTCCACACGCTGTGGGGCGGGGACCGGTCGGAGGTCGAGGCGTAGGCGCTCGCCGCTGAGGGAATGGTGAGGGGCCGGTGGACTGTCTGTCCACCGGCCCCTTCTCGTTCCCGTTCTGGTGTGGTTCCCGTTCTGGTGTCCTTCAGGACAGCGGCGGGCCCGGCTCGGGGTTCGGTACGGGTTCCGGGCCCGGGGGGATCGGTGACGGGTCGGGACCCGGCACGGGGTCCGGCCCCGGGGGCGGGGTCGGGGACGGGGGCGGCGGGGTCGGCTCCGGGCCAGGCGGTGGCTGCGGATCCGGCACCGGGTCGGGGCGCGGCTCCGGTTGCTGGGGATCCGGGCCCGGTGTCGGCCCCGGGTGCACGGGGTCGGGAAACGGATTCGTCATGAGGCCCTCCAGCCAGTCGATCGACTCCGGCTCTGGACTACTCCCCCGCCTACCCGGCACCTGCTTCCCCAGTCACTCCGGCGCGGGACGGGAAGGGGGCCAGGTGGGTCAGAAGCGGCCGGGGTGGGCGGACAGCCAGTCCTTTGCCGCCGTCAGCAGTTCTGGATCGGCCGGGCGGGCCTCGTCGGGGTGGCGTTCGGCCCATCGGGTGACATAGGGGCACAGCGAGGCGACCGCGCTGTGCTCGCGGCCGGCGACGGCGTACAGCTCACGTGCCAGCGACCCCGCGATGCCCTGGCCCTCGTGCGCCGGCTCGACGATCGTGTGCACGGGCACGATCGCTCGCTCGGGGCTCTCGAGGACGAAGTACTCGACGCGGCCGACGACTTCACCGCCGGTCAGCGCCTCCAGGCGGCCGGCGGCCCGGTCGTCGCGGATCTCCAGGTCCTTCATACGGACGTGCTCCTGTCCCGTTGAGTCCGGTCAGGCCCCGACGGCCTGCGGGCTGCGCTGCTGGTCCGAGCCCGGCACCGGCTCGGACGGGTCGGCTCCCAGGGCCACGATCCTGTTGTCGCGGTCCACGTGCACGACCCTGGGGGTGAGTGCCCGCGCCTCGGCGTCCGTCACCTGTGCGTAGCTGATGATGATCACGAGATCGCCGGGGTGCACGAGATGCGCGGCGGCCCCGTTGATCCCGACCACCCCGGATCCGCGCTCGCCCTCGATGACGTACGTCTCCAGCCGGGCGCCGTTGGTGACGTCCACGATGTGCACGAGTTCGCCGGGCAGCAGATCGGCGGCGTCGAGCAGGTCGGCGTCGATGGTCACCGATCCCACGTAGTGCAGGTCGGCCTGGGTGACGGTGACGCGGTGGATCTTGGACTTGAACAGAGTACGCAGCATTTGGACTCCTGGAAGACGGCTCCCTGCCTGCTTTGTGCAGGTCAAGGGCGGTATTCACTCTACAACTGGCAAGCGCCCGACTCGAAGAGTGTGAGGAACATCGCTCCATGCCGACGAGCAGGCTCCACCATCACCTGTCCCGGGTTCATGATGATCGTCGGGAGGTGAACTTGGCCGTCAACATCGCCCAGGCCACGCCACGACGGCATGCTGAGGATGATGACCGTCGGCCTCGCGCGGATGACCCTTTGATGGCAGAGCCGAACGCTACGAGAAAAAAGCGGCAGAAGGGCACGACCCCATGGAATTGGAGCCACTTCTGTGGCGCTTGGCCGACAAGTACGCGCCCGCCCCGCCGGCCTACTCCGTCGCGTCCAGGCCCACGTGGTTCGACCACGCTGGTGATCTCGTCGTGGTGAACAGCCCGGTCACCTGGGAGACCCCGTGGCGCACCGAGGGCGGGTTCAGCCATCGAATCCCCGCCGGCAGCCATCCGGTGTACGTGGGCTCCTGCGCCTACGCCCCGCACGGCGAGGACGCCGAGGGACTCTGGCTCACCGTCACCATGCTCGTGATGCCGCTGGCCGAGTCCTCCCGGATCGAGGCGGCTGACTGGAACGTCCCGGGCTACCACGACGTCCACCTGATCGAGGACTACGCCGTCCTGTGGGGTGAAGAGGCCATGCGCGCGTCGCTCCCGCACGTGGACGGCTTGCCTTCCTTCGTCCGCGATGCGCGAAGTGACATTCGAGCCAGAGGGCCGCGTCACCGGCCGGACAACTGGACGAAGACGGTGTTGGACCGGGAAACCGGTGCGAACGCCTTCGTCTTCCCCGTACACGACGCGGAGTACGTCACCGGATACGAGATCGTCGACGACCACAGCAACCTGCTCTGCCTGGTATTGGCCGCGTGCGAATAGAGAACCGGGCAGGGACTCCGAGTTGGCATGCCGCTCCGGGATCGCCGGCGCACGACCGCGGGAATACCGCGCCCGCGCCGCTCAGCTCTCCAGTCGGAGGCGGATCAGATTGGGGTCCTCGGCGGTCAGGTACGCGGCGCTCGTGACATAGACAGTGTCCCCGCGCACGGCGACGGACGTGGGGTTCTGCAGCCCATCGGCCTGGGTCAGCACGACGGAGTGCCCACCGTCGGGCTTGACCAGCGCGACCTGACTCGTGCCGTTCAGAGTGGCAAGCAGCTGCTCGCCGCGGCCGGTGAAGGCGAAGTCGTCGATCCCCTGTAGCCCGGTAGCCTCGGTCCCCACCCGGCCGGCACCACCGTCCGGGCGGATGGGGATGCGCAGGATGGTGCCCTTGTCGAGGTTGGTGGCCCAGACCGCACCGTTGTGGATCTTCAGGCCGTTGACGCCGAGGAAGCCGGTGGAGGCCAGTTCGGGTGCGGCGGACCAGACGGCGGGGGTGCCACCGGTGGTGGGCACGCGCGAGATGGTGCCGAGTACGGAGTCGGTGATGTAGAGCGTGCGCGTGCGCGCGTCCAGGGCCAGGCCGTTGGGCAGCCCGCTCGCGGGGAGCGCGGCGATCCGCTGCGGCTTGCCGCCGGGGCGCAGGCGCCACACGCCGGTCAGGTCGGGCGTGCCGGTGGCGTAGAGGAAGTACAGCGTGCCGTCGTGCGCGCGCACGATGCCGACCGTCAGCGGGAAGCCCAGCACCGGGGTGTGGATGCCACCGTCGGCGGGCTTGGGCAGGGTGGCCAGTATCCGGGTGGTGCCGTCGCGAGAGACCTTGGCGACCTGTCGGCCTGCGGCGAAGGTGACATAGGCGTCCCCGTTGGGTGCCAGGGCTATGTTCTCTGGTGTCTGGCCCTTGGCCAGGTCGAAGTGCACGGACACCCGCGGGACGCTGTGCGGCGGGGTTGTGGTCGAGGCCGAGGCCGCCGGGCTGAGCGCGGCGGTGGCCGCGAGGAGGACGGCTGAGGCCGCCGTGAGAGTGAGAAGCTTCTTGGGCATGGTTCCTTCACTGGATGTGGCCAACGCACGTGTTGGCTGGGCTGGGGAGGGCATGCCGGACCGGACAACCACGCAGCTACGGGTCTCCGGCGGCTGGTGTTCGGTGCCCGCTGGTCCGGACACGCGCGGGTGCGCGGTCGCTGTGTGTGCGGGTCTCAGTCGGTGAGCATCTGAGATCTCGGCTGCGCCGAGCCGCGGAGGGGGTCCGGCGAGGTGGGCCGGGTGGTGGACGGTGCGGTGGCCTGGGCGAGCAGGGTCAGTGCGGCACGCGAGGGTGAGCCCGTCTCCGTGGTGGCAACGACGACGACGGGGCCGGACCCGTGGCTCAGGGTCTGCTGGATGACGGTGAGAGCGCCGACCAGCGGGTGCCGCATCTCGTATGCGGCGACGGTGCACGGCTTGACCCGGTGGTCGGCCCACATCGACGCGAACTCAGTGCTATTCGAGCCCAGTTCGCCCACCAACGCATGCAGCGCGCTGTCCTGCGGGTGCTGCCCGGCCACGAGCCTCAAGTTCCCCACAACGGCCCTGGCCTTACTGGGCCAGTCCACGTACAGCCCGCGGGTGTGATGGTCGAGGAACACCAGTCGGGCCATGTTGGGCCGCCCACCCGCACGCTGCGGGGCATCGGGGTCCAAGTGTCCGGCGAACAACGCGTGGCCCGATCGGTTCCACGCCAGAACGTCACTGCGTCGGCCGAGCACGACCGCGGGAACGTCACCCAAGCCCTCGGCATCCGCCGGGTGATGGCGGACGGTGACCGCCCGGTGCGACACCTCACGGCGGCAGTCGCCTGTCCGGCCGCCGACGTCGCGCGTCGCGTCGCGCCGCGTTCGGTGCCTACCCGGCGGCCAGGTTCTGACCACGGCTTCTCCTCAACCGCTGTTCCCCATAGCGACTCCCTCGCAGGACCGGCGGAAGGGCTGTTGCGGGAGGCGCGCCTTCCGCTCTTCGCGGTCCAGGGGACCATCGAGGACGCAGACACGGCGGATGGCGGACCTGCGACTGGTGAGAAAGCAGCCCGCGCGCATCCCGTGTGTTCGACGCCGTTTCCGCCGCGCTCGGTCATCGGCGCCGTCTTCACCGCCGGGCGGCAGGGGCCGCCGCGGTCGTCGCAGCCGCCCCGGGCCACACGGCCGAGGCGTCGTCCCGGTGCGGGTCGGGCAGGCGGATCGGGCGGACGGGGACCGGTCGGGCGCCGCCGGCGGTGACCGCCGTCCACGGGACGGGCCGACCGGAGTAGCACAGAGCGGTCAGCGTGAAGACGCCGTCGGCGTAGACCTCGACGTACTCGCCGACCGTGAGGACGCGCAACACCGAGGGGAGACTCGGCAGGACGGTCTGTGCCAGTACCCCGCCGCCGGGCCCGGTGACCCGGAGGTCGTTGCCGTCGCAGACCACGGCGAGGGCGGCACGGTCGTCGCCCGGGTCTTCGGCGCGCAGCACGACCTCGGTGGGGCCACTGACATCCACGTCGCCGACCGCGTGCGGCGCGGGGCCGCGGGTCTGCTCCTCGAGCCAGGGCTCCAGGCCGGTCCACCATGCGAGGTGGGGCGCCTCGCCCGGCGGTGCGACCAGCGTCTTGGGCTGGGCGAGCATGCCGCGGCAGCGGTCGCCGGTGTCGGTGAGGCCGACGCGGCGGGGGGTGGTGTGCAGTACGACGCGGGAGCCGTCGGGGGCGGCGACGACACGTGGGGCGTACGCGCCGGTCGGCCCGAGCGGGCCGCGGCGGGTCCAGGGGCCGCGCAGGCGCGGCGCGGTCCACGCCTCGAAGCCTCGGGTGGCGCCGATGGAGCCGAGCAGCAGCCAGCTGCCGTCGTCGAGGCGTTCGAGGACGGGGCACTCCAGCTCGTCGACGTCGCCGGGAGAGATCAGCGGCGGGTGGACGGTCCAGTGCTCCAGGTCGTCGGAGGTCGCCCAGGCCACGCAGCCGCTGACGTCGACCGGCAGGGAGGCGTCGGCGGCGCAGATCACCATGACCCAGCCGTCGGACTCGTCGTCGGGTACGACGAACGGGTCGCGCCAGCCCATGCGTTCACCCGTGCGGTACCACCGCGGGTCGGCCTCGGCGACCGGCCCCGTGCCGTGGCGGCGCCAGCCGGTGCCGTCGGTGCGCTCGGAGTGGGCCAGGCCGACCGACTGCAGGGGCCAGCCGTCCGGGGTGAGTCCGGAGACGGCGGTGTAGAGCATCGCCATGCCGCTGCCGTGCGGGAAGGCGTGCATGGTCCACACCGCCTGCTGGTCGAAGCGGCCCGGCAATCCGTTGCCGAAGGCGGTGCCCTGCGGCTCCCAGTGGACCAGGTCGGCGGAGGTGGCCCGCCCGTAGGAGGTCTCCATGCGCAGATGGTCGAACTCGGCCGTCCACGGGCCCTGCAGGTGCAGCACCGAGTAGGTACCGTCCGCGTGGCGCAGAAGGTCGAAGTCGTTCACGCAGAGGCCGGGCGGCGCGTATCGCATGGACGGGTCCTGTCTGCCGACAGCGGCACTCAAACGTGTGCGCTGTGCTCTTGCTGGTGAGGGTTCCTCTGAGAGTCAGCCGAAGTAAATCCGAACGCAAACGCTTGCGCAACTGGGTGGGCGGGTTTACGGTCTCGTCACTCCCCCCGCACGCCGACGTGCTGCCGGACCCCGGCCACGCGGTGTGCACCCGATCAAGGAGCGTTTCGTGACGGTCAGCATCACCGATGTCGCCGAGGCCACCGGGGTCTCGGCGTCCACCGTGTCCCGCGCCCTGCGCGGCCGTCCCGGAGTGTCGGAGGAGATGCGGGCACGGATCGTCGCGGCCGCCGCCGACCTGGGCTACACCGCGTCCCGTTCCGCCTCCAGCCTCGCCAGCGGGCGCACCTACACCATCGGCGTCGTCGTCCCCTACGTCGGCCGCTGGTTCTTCGGCACCGTGCTGGACGCGGCCGAGAAGGTCTTCAGCACCGCCGGTTACGACGTCCTGCTGTACAACCTCGGCACACCGGAGGCACGCAAGCGCTTCTTCACGAAGCTCCCGATCCGCAAGCGGGTCGACGCCGTGCTGTCCCTGCTGATCCCGGACCCGGAGGAGGCCGCCGCCCTGCGTTCCCTGGACGTGCCGCTGGCGACCACGGTCGGCGGCGCCCGGCCCGGCTTCACCGTTGTCGGCATCGACGACCGGGGCGGGGCGGAGAGCGCCGTACGGCACCTGGTGAACCTCGGCCACCGCCGGGTCGGCATGATCTCCGGCGCCAGCGAACCGCTGCACTGGACCACGCCCCTGGATCGTCGGCAGGGCTATCTGGACGTGCTGGCCGACGCCGGGATCGAGCCCGACCCCGCCCTGGAGGCAGACGGCGGTTACACGGTCGAGGGCGGCGAGCGGGCCATGACCGAGCTGCTGGCGCTGCGCCACCCGCCGACCGCCGTGTTCGCGCAGTCCGACGAGATGGCGATGGGCGCGCTGCGCGCCCTGCGCCGGCACCGGCTGCGGGTACCGGAGGACGTGTCCGTCGTCGGCTTCGACGATCACGAGCTGTCCGAGGTCGTGGGGCTCACCACCGTGGCCCAGCCGGTCGCGGCACAGGGCCGGGAGGCGGCCCGGCTGCTGCTGGCGCAGCTGGACGAGCCGGACGCCGGGCCGCCGCGGCCCGTCGAGATGCCCATCCGCTTCATCCTCCGCGAGACCACCGCTCCGCCGCACAGCCGCCGGCAGCGGTAGCCCACCCATCTCCTCGACACCCACCCCCCGGAGGGCCGTTCCCGCCCTCGGCCCCACCGTCCGCGCACCCACCGCACACCCGCTCGGAGGCACCACCATGATCACCGGAATCGCAAGACACCGTCGTACGGGCCTGACGGCCCTCGCTCTGCTGCCCCTGGCCGCGCTGGCCGCCTGCGGCGGCGGGGGCGGCGGCAGCGACACCTCCGCCGAGGAGGGCAGCGGCAAGGGCACCATCAGCGTCTGGGCCCACCAGGGACAGGCGAGCGAGGCGACCGCGCTGCAGAACGCGGTGAAGTCCTTCAACTCCTCGCAGAGCGCCGTCAAGGCCGAGCTGAAGCTGATCCCCGAGAAGGACTACACGAAGACCATCACCGCCACCGACGCCGCCGAACTGCCGGACGTCCTGGAGTTCGACGGCCCGACGATGGCCAACTTCGTCTACAACAGCAAGCTCGCCCCGGTCGACGGCCACGTCTCCGCCAAGACCCTCGGCAATGCCACCGACGCGATCAAGGCGCAGGGCGAGATCGACGGCAAGCACTACGGGCTGGGCATGTTCGACGCCGGGCTCGGTATGTACGCCAACAAGAAGCTGCTGGACGCGGCCGGCGTGAAGTACCCGACGAGCGTGGACGACGCCTGGACGGCCGAGGAGTTCGGCAAGGCCCTCAAGGCGCTGAAGGGCAAGGACTCCGACGGCAAGGTCCTCGACATATCGGAGCAGTACGGCCTGGCCTCCGAATGGGGCACCTTCGGATTCTCCCCGGTCCTCTGGTCGGCCGGCGGCGGCCTGCTGAAGGACGGCAAGGCCGAGGGCGCCCTGGACAGCCCTGAGACCGTCTCCGCGATGAAGACCTTCCAGTCCTGGAAGCCCTACGTCGACCCCAACACCGACGGCAACGCCTTCGCCCAGGGCAAGGTGGCGCTGAGCTGGGTCGGCCACTGGAACTACCCCGCCTACAGCGAGGCCCTCGGTGACGACCTCGCCGTGCTGCCGCTGCCCGACTTCGGCAACGGTCCCAAGACCGGCCAGGGTTCGTGGGCGTGGGGCATCGGCGCCGACAGCAAGAACGGCAAGGCCGCCGGCGCCTTCCTGGACTACCTGCTGAACGACACCAACGTCGGCGCGATGACCAAGGCCAACGGTGCGGTGCCCGCCACCAGGACCGCGCTGGCCAAAAGCGAGCTGTACAAGAAGGGCGGCCCGCTCCAGCTCTTCGCCGACCAGCTGGCCAAGCCGTGCGGCGACAGCGAGATCACCTCCTCCTGCGTCGCCGTCACCCGCCCGGTGACCGCCGGATACCCCACGGTCACCGCCAAGTTCAACACCGCCCTGAACTCGATCTACGGCGGCGCCGACCCCGAGGAAGCCCTGCAGAAGGCCGCCCGGGCCATCGACCGGGACTTCACCGACAACGCCGGCTACGAGATCCCGTAACCCACAGGACGTATCGGCCGGGGCGGGCCGTCGACGACACGACGACGCAGCGGTGTACCGACCCGCCCGCCCCGCCGGAAAGAAGGACCCTCCCGTGAAAACCGTGGAATCCGCGCCCGCCGCGCCCCCTGGCCGGGCACAGGCCGCCTCGTCCGCACGCCCCGCGAAGCCGTCGCGTCCCTCGCGCGGCAACCGCGACCGGCTGCACGGGCTGCTGATGTCGGCACCGGCCGTCGGCGGGCTGATCGCCTTCGTCGGCATCCCGTTCGGCTACGCCGTTGTGCTCTCCTTCTACAACGTGCGTCTCGGCTCCCCGCTGGAGCCCCGCTTCTTCGGCGTGGAGCACTACCGGCGGCTGTTCACCGACCCCGACCTGTCCGGCCCGTTCCTGCGGGCGCTGCTGAACAACCTGACCTTCGCCGCGGTCGTCGTACCGCTCCAGACGGGTCTGGCGCTGGCGCTGGCGATCCTGCTCAACCGCAAGCTGAAGGCGATCGGGCTGTTCCGGTCCTTCTTCTTCATGCCGGTGGTCTTCCCGATGGCGCTGGTCGCGGTGATCTGGCGGCTGATCCTCGCCCGCAGCGAGCAGGGCATGCTCAACTCCCTGCTGGACACAGTGAGTTTCGGCAACTGGGGCGCCTTCGACTGGCTCGGTGACGGCCTCACCGCGATGGGATCGATCATCGTGCTGTCGGTGTGGCAGGGCGTCGGCTTCCAGATGGTCATCCTGCTGGCCGGCCTCCAGCAGATCCCGGGCGAGCTCTACGAGGCCTCCGAGCTGGACCGGGCCTCGCGCTGGCAGCAGTTCCGGCACGTCACCCTGCCCGGCATCCGCGGCACCCTGGTGTTCGTCGCGATGCTGACCTCGGTGCTGTCCTTCCGGGTGTTCGACCAGGTGTACATCCTCATCCGGGGCGGCGGTCTGGACGAGGACGCCACCCGCACCGTGATGTACCAGGCCGTCACCACGGCCTTCGACCAGAACGACATCGGGCAGGCCTCGGCCGTCACGGTGGTGTTCTTCCTGATCGTCGTCGCCCTGACGATCGTCCAACGCCGCGTCGTCCGGCCCGACAACGAGGACTGACTCCACCATGGCCATGACCCGCACGCCCGTACGCCGCGTCCTCGACTACACCGTCCTGAGCGTCCTCGCGTTCGTCTTCGCCCTCCCCGCGCTCTACCTCTTCCTCGGCAGCCTCAAGCCGTCGGACGAGGTCCTGAACGGCCTGTCCGGCTTCCTGCCCACCCACCTCTCCTTCGACAACTACGCAGCCGTCCTCGACAGCCTGAACTCCGACAGCACCGGCTACTTCTGGCAGTTCATGGGCGTGTCGGTGCTGCTGTCGTTCGTGGTGGTGACGGGCGGGTTGATCGTCAACTCGATGGCGGCGTACGGGCTGACGCGGCTGAAGTGGCGGGGGCAGAACGCGGTGTTCACCCTCGTCCTGCTGCTGATGCTGATCCCGTTCGAGTCGGTGGCGGTGCCGCTGTTCTACATGTTCAACGGCCAGCGCAACACCCTGTTCATCCAGGCCCTGCCGTTCGTCGCCAACGCCTTCGCGATCTACCAGTTCCACACGTTCTTCAAGAAGATCCCGACGAGCATCGAGGAGGCGGCCCGGCTGGACGGCGCGGGTCCCTGGCGCACCTTCTTCGCGATCATCGTGCCGATGTCCAGGCCGGTGTTCGCCTCGGTCGCGATCCTCACCTTCCTCATCCAGTGGGGCTCCTTCCTGTGGCCGGTGCTGATGGTGTCCGACCCGTCGGTGCGTCCCCTCCCCCTGGAGATGAGTGTCTTCCAAGGACAGCAGCCCCCGGACTGGGGACAGATCCTCGCCTTCGGAGTCCTGCTCGTCCTGCCCGTCCTGGTCGTCTTCGCCTTCTTCCAGCGCTGGTTCGTCGAAGGGGTCGCCAGTTCCGCCGTCAAGGGCTGATCACGGGGCGATCGGGGTGTCGGGCGAGGGCATGCCGGTGGGCACGCCCAGCGGGAAATCCAGGGGCAGGTCCGGACAGGTCGCAGGTGACCGAGAAAGGGGCTCGGCCACCTGCCTGTGCCGTGTGATCAGGCCGCCTGCTTGCCGGCCAGTTTCTTCGCCGCTGTGATGCGCTTGGGGTCTTCGATGTTCTGGGTCCCGGCTCCCTTGCCGGGAGTGAGTCTCCATTGCCGGAGGGTCTCCGCGACCTGGGCGAGCTTTGTCGAGCCCGGTGAGACGTTCCACGAGTTGTCAGCGGCTTGGGCGGCGAGAGGGGTGAGAAGGCCTTCCCCGGTGGTGAGCAGTGCCGCTCCGGCCATGACACCGGTGAATCGCTTGAGCACGGTGCGGCGCGAGAACTTGGCGTTCATGAAGGAGCTCCAGGAGATTGTCCGACACGCTTGCGCAGGAATACGGAGGTGCCGGCCGAGACGACGGCGGAACACGCCAACAGGCACACCACCACGTTGACCGACATCGAGACGTACTCCACGGTGGTTCCGTCGGAGTACAGGCAGGCACTGCGAAGGGGCCAGTACTGTTGCTTGATGGCTGCCAGTTCGGCTCCGGCGTCGTTCTTGCTCTCGCACAGTTCGGGAAAGGGGCCTCCCAAGCTGACCGAGAACCAGCCGTAGCAGTACAGCGCCACCGCCAGGGAAAACAGGATCAGAGCGATGAGCGCGTAGATCTTCGGCAGAGGCAGCGGCGGATGGCTCAGCAGTATGAGGATCACTACGACGCCCACTGCCGCGGTGACCCCGCTCACCACAAGCAACGCGCCCATCAAAATCATGTGAAACTACCCCTTCTCCGCCTTCTGCGCGGCGAGGAACTTCGCTCGGCGGGCCACCTGCTGATCGATGAGGTTCTGCAGCGTCTCGGTGAAACCCGCGTAGAACTCGCTCATGACGGAGTCGGACTCGTTCCACGGTTCCTTGCCCAGCGGGCAGTTCCTCTGGATCAGGAGCGCACGGGTGGAGGACAGCAGCGTGTCATCGATCTGGTCCACCAGGAACGCCTTCGCCGTCGTGCCGATGTTGCTCGTGACACCGCCGAACCGGTAGAGCTTGAAGTCGCTGAACCGTGTGAGATGGCCCGTTCCGATGAGGATTCTCTTCAGTTCGTCGACGATATTCGTGCTGCCATTGTTCTTCAGACGCTCAGCGACCAGGAAGCCGTCGATGTCCTCGATGAGGTCGCCCAGCGCGAAGGTCGACGCCACATCGGGCCGGCACAGCGTCTTGCGGCAGAAGTCCAGTGGGGACGCGTTGTCCGAGCGACTCCACTCGCCGTAGAACGTGAGCAGATCACCGCCCCAGCTCGCCAGTTCGGCGCGGTTCGCCTTGCCCACTCCGGCGTTCCCCTTGAGGAAGTACCCACTGGCGCTCGCCACCAGGTGGTCCGGATTGACGATGACACCCATCGACGGGTCCGCGTACGCCATGTCCCTCGACCGGCCGATCCCCCGGCCGGAGGCATAGGTGATGAACGCGTCGTCGACCTCACCGAACAGCGCTCTCCACCGGGAGTCGGTGTACTTGTCCCAGCGCATGAACTGCAACGAGAGTTCGTTCGGATCGCCCTTACCGTAGGAGACTCTTCGACCGGTGAGGTGCCCGTGTCGTTGACCGACTTCTGCCCGAAGTCGGATCCGGGGCGGTGCGCCACCCGGTCCAGCCCGAAGGAGTCCGAACCACTGGTGAAGTCGAACTCCTTGATCTGGTTGAACGTCCAGTTCTGGGGCAGCGGGAAGCCGAGGTTGCCGGAGAAGCCGTAGGACATGCCGGAGACGTACGCGTACGGCACGTAGGCGCCACCGGAAACGCCGGCGCACACGTTTCGTGAGCCGTAGACGCCGACTATGTACTTGCTTCCGTTGCTCTTGAACGCGTCGTTCACACCGGAGAAGTAGTCGATGATCCGGTCCATGTCCGCCGCGGTGGCGTCGTAGTCGACCTCGAAGTAGATGACCGTGCTCCTGTTGAAGCCGTACCCCTCGGCCCGGCCGTGCGCCAGGCTGCCGTGCAGATAGCCGTTGGTGTACTTGAAGTCCGCGAGACGCCCGGCTGGATCTCCTTGTTCAGGGTGCTTCCGGCCGGCTCGTCCAGGTAGCGGCCCACGGCGCGATATCCCGCGTCGTAGAGGGCCGCTGCCCGCTGGGCGGTGATGGTGAACCGGGTGTCGCAGGCGTTGACCGGGCGATCCGGGTTCCCGTAGGAGACGAGCAGCTGCGCCCAGGTGTCGAAGTCGGCCTTGCCGGTCTGGCTGATCGCGGAGAAGCGAGAGTGTCATGACCATGAACATTGCTTGATCTAGACCGGCATGCCGTGCGGCCAGGGGCGCGTGTGCGTCAACTCCAGCCCCACAGAGCTCAATTTAGGTTAGGCTAAGCTAAATTTCTCGTGTTGGGTCCGGACCGCGTCGCGTGATCGGGGGGAGAGAATCACCATGGGCTTGCCGGCCATCGGCTCCTATCCCATGCCGGATCGCTCCGCGATCCCCCGGTCGCACGTCTCCTGGCGGATCGACCCGGCGCGTGCCGCGCTTCTGGTCCACGACATGCAGAACCACTTCGTCCGGGCCTTCCCCGCCGACCGTGCCCCCGTGGTGGAACTCGTCGACAACATCGCGGCGCTCAGGGAACTCGCCGACACCCTGGACATGCCGGTCGTCTTCAGCGCGGAGCCCGCCGGGCAGCCGCCCGCGCAGCGGGGGCTGGTCGGTGACATGTGGGGGCCGGGGATAGGGGACGAGCCGGATGCCGCGGCGATCATCGCGCCCCTCACCCCCCGGCCCGGCGAGCATCTGCTGGCGAACGTGCGCCACAACGCCTTTCTGCGCAGCCATCTCGGCAGGCTGCTGCGCTCGCAGAACCGGGACCAGCTGATCATCTGCGGGGTGCACGCGCACCTCGGTGTCCTGCTGACCGCGGCGGACGCCTTCATGAACGACATCCAGCCGTTCGTCGTCGCCGACGCGGTCGCCGACTTCTCCGCCGAGGAGCACACCCTGGCGCTCCGGTGGGCCGCGCGGACCGGCGTGGTCTGTACGACGGACGGTCTGCTGCGCGCCCTGCTCCTGCACCGGGAGCGGAGGAACGCGTGACGCCCGCGGCGCGGAGCACCGGTGCCTTCCTCGACACACCCTCGAATTGGAGTGACTCCGTGAGCGTGACCCAGGCCGACCCGGTCGCGACAGGCTCTCCCCGCCTTCCCCAGCCCTCGGGGGAACTCCTGGGCAGCGCGGTCGTCGTCAAGTTCGGCGGCAACGCCATGGTGGACGCGAGTCTGCAACGGGCCTTCGCCCAGGACATGGTGGAGCTGTGGCACGCGGGGCTGCGCCCGGTCGTCGTGCACGGCGGCGGGCCGCAGATCAGCGCGATGCTCGACCAGCTGGGCCTGGAGACCCGTTTCGAGGCGGGTCTCAGGGTCACCACCCCGGAGGCCATGGACGTGGTGCGCATGGTGCTGACGGGCCGGGTCCAGCGGGAGCTGGTCGGCCACATCAACGCCCATGGTCCCTTCGCGGTGGGCCTGACCGGCGAGGACGCTCACACGATGACCGCCGTACGACGACCGGCCCTGGTCGACGGCAAGCCGGTGGACATCGGGCTCGTCGGCGACATCGTGGACGTGAACCCGGCGATGGTGCGCGCCCTGCTGGAGCAGGGGCACATCCCGGTCGTCTCCCCCGTGGCGCGCGGCACGGACGGGGAGGTCTACAACGTCAACGCCGATCTCGCGGCGTCGGCCCTCGCCGTCGCCCTAGACGCCGAGCGCCTGGTGATGCTCACGGATGTCGAGGGGCTGTACGCGGACTGGCCGCGCAGCACCGAGGTGATCGGACGGCTGACAGCCGGTGCGCTGGACGCGCTGCTGCCGGGGCTGGCGAGCGGGATGCTGCCGAAGATGGAGGGCTGTCTGCGAGCCGTTCGCGGCGGCGTGCGCAAGGCACATGTACTGGACGGCCGGGTGCCGCACGCGGTGCTGCGTGGCGTTCTCGCCGAGACCAGCCCGGGAACGACCGTGGTTCCGGATGTGGTTCCGGCCGTGGTTCCCGAGGCGGTTCCCGGCGTTGTCACCAAGTCCTGACCAGCACCCGGGCGTTACGCCGCGGGTCCAGGGACTGCGCCCAGGCCCGCGGCGCCAGTCGGGGGGTCGTGGGCGTGAAGCCGTAGCGGAGGAACAGTCCGCCACCGCCGGTGGTCGCCGTGTACAGGGCGTCGAGTGATCGGGCGCGGGCCATGGCCAGGACCGCGCGCAGCAGCCCTGCTCCCGCTCCGCTGCCCTGCTGGTGCTCCGCCACGCAGAAGTTGTAGACGACACCCGCGGGTCCGACGCCCTCACTCCCTTCGGGATATGCCCGCATGCCCACGCAGCCCTCCAGGGTGCCGTCCCGTGCCTCCAGCACGAGGAAGTCCGCGGCCTGGGCGGTGTAGAGGGAGACGGGGCGTTCGCGCAGCGCGCCGGAGCGTACGAAGGGCAGGGACAGGGCGGCGAGCGCGGCGGCGTCGTCCGGGCGGGCGGTGCGCACCGAGGGCGACGGCGCGAGAAGTGCGTGCGGCAGCGCGGCAGGGCGCGGCGTAGCCGTGGTCAAGGGATTCCTTCCTCGGTACCGGGCGCGGGCCCGGGATCAGACGCGCGGGCGGCTCGGGCGGCCGTCGACGTAGGTCTCGACCACCTCGATGTCGCCTATACGGGAGGTGTCGACGCGCCGGGGGTCGTCGCCGAGCACGACCAGGTCGGCGCGTTTGCCGGGGGTGAGACTCCCCAGGCTGTCCTCCCAGTGGCAGGCGTGGGCGCCGGCGACGGTGTACGCGTGCAGGGCCTCGTCGACGGTGATGGCCTCGTCCGGGCCGATGAGCTGTCCCGAGGTCGAGGCGCGTTCGACCATGAACTGGACGGCCCGCAGGGGCGATCCGTTGGCGACGGGCCGGTCGGAGCTGCCCACCAGCGGAATGCCGTGGTCGAGGAACGCCCTGCCCCGGTACAGCCACGGGGCGCGTTCCGCTCCCATGATCGACGCGTAGTCGTCGCCGAAGTACCGCAGGAAGTTGGGCTGGATCACCGCGCTGACGCCGAGTCGCGCGAAGTGCGGGAGCTGGTCGGGCCGGATCAGCCCGGCGTGTTCGATGCGGTGACGGGCCTCGGGCCGGGGCCGGAGGCGCTGAGCGCGGTCGAGGGCGTCCAGGGCCACGTCGGCCGCTCGGTCGCCGATCGCGTGCACTGCGAGCTGCCAGCCGGCGAGGTGGCCGTCCACGATGAGGTCCGTGAGCGCCTGCGGGTCGTCCTGCAACTGCCCGGTGTGGTCGAGCCCTTCGTACGGGTGGCTCAGCGCGGCCGTACGGGCCATCATGCCGCCGTCGGTGTAGATCTTCAGCGCGCCCACGGAGAGCCGGTCGTCGCCGAAGCCGGTGCGCAGGCCGAGGTCGAGGGCCCTGGGGATGCCGTCGGTCTCGTGTGCCGACACCGGGCGCAGCCGGTCCCCGGACACCATGAGCTGTACGCGCAGGGGCAGCAGCCCCTTGTTCCGGGCGAGTTGGTAGGCGCCGAGTTCGACGGGGCTGTGGCCGAAGAGCGTGCCGCCGATGCCCGCTTCGGCGCAGGCGGTGACGCCCTCCGCGAGGCAGGTGCGGGCCGCCCTGCCGACCGCCTCGGCCAGGTCCTCCTGGGAGTGCGGCAGACGCAGGGCGCGGGCGGCGCCCATGGCCCGCTCGGCGAGGAAGCCGTTCTCGTGCGGGATGTCGGCGGGCAGCAGGTCCAGGACGGCGGTGTTGACGACGCAGCCGTGGCCGGAGTCGTGCAGCAGGAAGATCTTGCGTCCGTCGCTGACTTTGTCGAGGTCGGCGGCGGTCAGATGGCGGCCGAGAGCCCGCTGGTCGTAGCCGGCGATGCTCACCCAGTCGCCGGGCGCGCGGGTGCGAGTGACGGCTTCCGCCACGACCTCGAGTACGTCGTCGATCCGGGTGCGGCCGGCGATGCTCGGGGTGTTCTGCTTGAACCCGGTCCAGGCGAGGTGCACATGGGCGTCGATGAACCCGGGGAGCACGGTGGCGCCCTGCAGGTCGATCACCTCGCGGGCGGGCAGAGAGGTCACCGCCTCGTCGAGGCCCGCGATCCGGCCCTGCCAGATGCCCACGTCATGGGCGACCGGATGGTCCGGGTCCATGGTGAGGAAGCGGGCGTTGGTCAGCCTGGTGCACAGCATCGGTGAGGTCAGGCGTCCATCGTCGCGGCGAGGGACCGGGGGCGCAGGTCCGTCCAGTGGGTCTCGACGTACTCCAGGCACGCTTCCCGGGTGTTCTCGGCGAAGGCGATCGTCCAGCCCCCGGGCACCTCGGCGAACGACGGCCAGAGTGAGTGCTGGCCCTCGTCGTTCACCAGGACCAGGAAACGGCCTTCGTTGTCGTCGAAGGGGTTGGTGCTCATGCTCGATGCCTCCTTGGAGGGCCAAGATTAGGTTAGGCTCGCCTAATTGACTGGAGCTTAGCCTTTGTCCCTTCCCTCTCACAAGGAGACGTTCATGCGCCTGGTCGCGGCCGACATGGAGGACGCCGACGCCTTCGCCGGATTCGGGCTGCCCGGCGCACCCGGCACCGAGGAGTTCTGGGCCGCCGTGGGCGCACCCGCCTCGAAACCCGCCGAGGGCGGCGGTTGGACGACCCTGTTCCTGTGGCGCGGGTCGCAGGCGAGGGTGGGCTTCGAGAGCTGGTCGGAGCCGGTCCCCCTGAGCCGTTGGGCCGACTCGGACTGCTGGTATGCCGAGGTGCGCATGCCCGAGCGGCTGCGGGTGACCTACCAGTTTCTGGTGGACGACGCGGCGTACGCCGACCCGTTCAACCCGGCGGGTGCGGGCGGTGACCGGTCCATCGCGGCGACGCCGGACGCACCGGAGCAGCCGCACTGGCCGGTTGTCGGTGCCGACGAGGTGCTGCCCCTGCCGCTCACGCGGATTCGCTGGGCCAGTCAACGGCTCGGGGGGCGGCGGACCGTGCGGGTCCATCCGGTGGGCGGCGGCGGGCCCGTGGTGCTGCTGCTCGACGGGGACGACTGGCTGTATCTGCACCCGGCCATGACCGCGTTCGAATCGGCCGTGGCCGCGGGTGAGTTGCCGCCGGTGACGCTGGTCTTCCTGCCGGCCAAGGACCGGGCCGAGGAGTTCACGTGCCGGGCCGGGTTGTGGGAGGCGGTGCGGGACGAACTGCTGCCGCTGGTGGCGGAGTCGGGGGTGCGTGCCGATCTCGGTCGGCTGGTGGTCGCCGGGCAGAGCCTCGGTGGGCTGAGCGCGGTGTACGCGGCGCTGGAGTTTCCCGAGTTGGTGTCGCGGGTTGCTTGTCAGTCGGGGTCGTTCTGGTGGCAGCCGGGTGCGATGGGGGCGGCTGATCCGTTGGGAGGACCGGTCGGGGGTGTGATCGCCGAGCGGTTGCGGGAACAGCCTGATCTGTCGGGGCTGCGGGTCGCGTTCGATGTCGGGGAGCATGAGGCGCGGATGTTGCCCCACTGCGAGCTGGTCGAGGCCTTGGCTGCGCAGGGTGGTGCGAGTGTGCGGGTTTCCCGGGCGGCTTCCGGGCATGACCGGGCCGGGTGGCGCCATGCCCTGCTTCGGGATGTGGGCTGGGCCCTCGGTGAGTAGTCGTCCGCGGGGCGGTGGGGGCTGGTCGCGCAGTTCCCCGCGCCCCTAAAAGCCAGCCCCCGGGCCCCTCAGAGGGTCACCGCGCCACCGCCAGGCAGTACGCCTCGTCGTTGGCCAGCAGGTTTCGGTGGGTGTCCTCCGCCGTGATGACGCCGTCGGCCAGGACCAGAACTCGGTCGGCGGCGTCCAGGAAGGCCGGGCTGCTGGTGATCACTACCGTCGTGCGGCCCCGGCGCAGTTTCGCCACGTTGCGGGCGATGAGCTGTTCGGTGACCGCGTCGACGGCCGTCGTCGGGTCGTGCAGGACCAGGACGTCCGTGTCGGCCGCCAGCGCCCGGGCCAGGGACAGGCGTTGGCGCTGGCCTCCGGAGAGGTTGGCGCCGCGGTCCCGGACGCCGTAGTCGAGGCCGTCGCGGTGCAGGGCGACGACGTCGGTCAGCATGGACGCCTCGACGGCCTCGGGGACCGAACCGCTGGTGCCCGTGGGGTCGATGTTGGTGCGCAGGGTGCCCGCGAAGATCTCCCCGTCGTACGGGTTCACGAGGATGTGCTCGCGGACCGCCTCGACCGACAGGTCCGCCAGCTCCTGCCCGCCGACCCGGACGGCTCCCTCGTACGCGTCGGGCGGGACGTTCACGGCGAGGACGGCCGCCAGGTCGGCCGCGGCGCGCGGCTGGTAGGCGGCGATGGCGACGAACTCGCCGGCCGCCACCTGGAACCTCACCTTGTTCAGGGTCCCGTGGCGGACGCAGTCGATGTCCAGGTCCGAGCCCGGCGCCGGTCGCCCGGAGCCCGGGGTCGTGACCGGCGGAGCCGACAGCACCAGAGCCATCCGCTCGGCCGACGCGCGCGCGATCATCACGTACTTGGGCATCTCAGAGAACAGCTTGAGCGGTTCCATGATGAACTGCGCCAGGCCCACGGCCATGACGAGTTCCCCGATGGTGATCCGGCCGTCGAAGGCCAGCCAGCCGGCCGTCAGGGTCACGGCCCCGGCCAGGACCGCGTTGAGGGCCAGCGCGGTGCCCGCGTACACGCCGTTCACCTTGGCGACGACGATGGACTGGTGCCGCGCCTCGGTGCTGACCTTGCGGTAGGAGCCGAACGCCGCGTGGTTGCCGCCGAATCCGTGCAGCGGGCGCAGGCCGGTGATCAGGTCGGCGACCTTCGCGCCGGCCCGCGCCACCCTGGCCTGCTGTTCCTGGGTGCTGCTGCCGATCCGCCGGGACATCACGCTCAGGATCGACAGGATCGCGACGGTGCCCACGATCACCAGCAGGCCGAGCCGGATGTCGGCGAGGCCCAGCGCGACCGCCGCGACCAGCACCGCGACCAGTGAGCTGATCAGCAGCGGCACCACTTCGATGATGTCGGCGGTCTGGTCGGCGTCCTCGGTGGCGATGGTCAGGACCTCGCCGGACTTGAGGTCGACGTCCCTGGCCACCGGTTGCAGGCCGCAGGCCGCGACCTTGACCCGCCAGCGGTGTGCCTCGGTCGTGTTGGCCTTCTGCAGGATCCGCATGCCGAACCGCCATGACAGCGACACGGTCGTGATGATCACGGCCAGCGCGGCGATCGACAGGGCGAGCGCGCCGAGGCTCCGGTCGCCCCGCATCGTGTGCTCGACGATCATGCCGAGCGCGATGGGGAAGGCCGTCTCGCCGGCCTGGTAGAGGCCCATGAGGACGGTGCCGCCGGCCATGGCGCCGAGGTTGCGGCGCAGGGCCGTGCGGAGGATGGCGGCCCCAGGGCGGGGCCGCTGCGTGTCAGTTGTCATCGAGGTGGCGGGCAATCGCTTCGGGGGTTCGCAGGGTGAACAGGTCTCGGATGGTGATCATGGGGCCGAACTCGCGGCGGAGCAGCCCGATCAGGCGTACCGCCAGCATGGAGTGTCCCCCGAGGGACACGAAGTCACTCACCGCGCTCACCTCGTCGTCGTCCAGGTCCAGTGCCTCGGCGAAGTACTCGCAGACCACGGTCTCGGTCTCGGTCTGCGGGCCACGCTCCCCCACCGTGGTCAGCGCGCCGAGCGGTTTGGCCTCGGGCAGCGCCTTGGTGTCTGCCTTCCCGTTCACCGTCAGCGGGATGCTGTCGACCTGGGCGTAGTGCGTCGGCCGCAGGAAGTCCGGCAGTCCGGCGCCCACGTCGGCGGCGACCGCCGCCAGATCGGCACCGTCCAGCACGAGGTAGGCGGCCAGCCGGTAGGCGCCGTCGACCTGCGGGTCGGGCTGGGCGACGGCGGCGGCGAACCGGACCGCCGGGTGCGCGGCGAACACGGCCTCGACCTCGCCGAGTTCGACCCGGTGCCCCCGGATCTTGACCTGCTGGTCGGTGCGGCCCAGGTACATCAGGTTGCCGTCGGGCCGGCGGACCACCAGGTCACCGGTGCGGTACATGCGCTCCCCGGGCTCGCCGAACGGGCAGGCGACGAAGCGGTGCGCGCTCTGGGCGGGCTGCCCGAGATAGCCGCGCGCGATGCCGATGCCGGACACGTACAGCTCGCCGGGAACCCCGTCGGGCAGCGGTCGCAGCCACGGATCCAGCACATACACGTCCGTGTTGTCGATCGCGACGCCCACCACCGGGTCCTCGCACTCGAAGGTGCCGACGCCCAGGGTGTTGATGGTGTACTCGGTGGGCCCGTACAGGTTGTAGCCGACCGTGCCCTCGGTCTCCGCGAGGCGCTGCCACAGCGTGGGGGTGACGGCCTCGCCGCCCAGCAGCACCAGCGCCGGCCGGCGTTCCGGATTGTCCAGCAGACCCTCGGCCACCAGCTGCTGCGCGTATGTAGGGGTCACGTTGATGACGTCGATCCCGTGCTCCAGGCAGTACTCCACCAAGGCGGGCGCGTCGCGGCGCAGCTCCTCGTCGCAGATGTGCACCTCATGGCCGTCGGCGAGCCACAGCAGCTCCTCCCACGACATGTCGAACGCGAACGACACGGTGTGCGCGATCCGGAAGATCCGGTGGCCGTGCTCCGCCAGCACCGGCTCGAAGATCCGGCGCTGATGGTTGATCAGCATGTTGGTGAGCCCGGCGTACTCGGTGACCACGCCCTTGGGCTTTCCGGTCGACCCTGAGGTGTAGATCGTGTATGCGGGGTGCCGCAGCCGGTCCGGGTCGTCCGGCGCGAACGTCACGTACGGCTCGGCCTCGGGAAGAGGCCGGTCCAGTTCGATGAGGTCGCCGGTCAGCCGGGGCGAGACGGCACTCACGGTGAGGATCACGTCCGGGCGGGCGTCGTCGACGATCGCGGCGATCCGCTCGTCCGGGTGGTCCAGCTCCAGCGGTACATACGCGGCTCCGACGCGCAGGACGGCGAACAGCGCCGCGATCCAGTCGAGGGAGCGGGGGATCGCGAGACCCACGGTCGTCTCGGGCCCGATGCCGCGTCCCGCGAGCACACCGGCGACCGCGCGGCTGCGGTCCCGGAGCTCGGCGAACGTCATCGTCGCTCCGTGCGCGACGAGCGCCACCCGCTGCGGATCGCGGTCAGCGGCCTGGTCGAACCGGTCGACGACGGTGTCCGTGCCGACGTCGGTACGCTCCTCCCGCACCGGCGCCGGTCCGAGCCCCCGCAGCGCGCCCACCGGCCCGGTCGACCGGGCCAGGTCCTGGAGCACGCTGAGGTAGTCGTCGAGGAGACGACGGGCACCCGCGGTGTCGCCGTCGCGGTACTCGAGCTTGACCGTGAGGCGGTCGCCGGGGGTGACGACCCAGGTGAACGGGTAGTGCGTGGAGTCGTCGGCCTTCACCGAGGTGATGCCGTGCCGGGCGTTCATCTCGGCGAACGCTTCCATGTCCAGGAAGTTCTGCAGCACGAACAGGTTGTCGAACAGGGTGTCGTGCCCGCTGGCCCGCTGGATCTCGCCGAGCCCCAGGTGCTCGTGCTCCATCGCCTCGACCCGTGCCGTCTGTACGGCCGACAGGTACTCACGGACCGACTGCTCGGGCCGGGCCCGCGTCCACGTGGGCACGGTGTTGAGCAGCACGCCGACGATGTCGTCCAGGCCCTCGCCGTCACGGCCGGAGACGGTCACGCCGAACACTGCGTCGCTGCGGCCGGTGTACGCGCCGAGCAGCAGGCCGAACGCGCCGGTCAGCACCGAGTTCAGCGTGACACCGTGCACCCTGGCCGCTTCCCGCAGCCTCTCCGAGTGCTCGGCGGACAGCGTGTGCACGAGTGCGCGCGGCAGGTCGTCCGAGAGGGCCGGCGCCGGTCCGGCGAGCAGCGTCGGGCCGGGGAGGGCCGCCAGGTGCTCCGCCCAGAAGCGTTCCGATACGGCGGGGTCCTTGGCGTCGAGCGCCCGGGCGTACTCCTCGAAGCTCGGCGTGGCCGGCACCGGGTCGAGCGGCTCGCCGGCGAGGACGGCACGGTAGGCGTCGAACAGGTCCCGCAGGACGATCTCGCGGGACCAGCCGTCCCACAGCAGCAGGTGATAGCTGAGCAGCAGGCCGTCGCGGTCGTCGGGCAGCCGCACCACGGTCAGCCTGATCAGCGGCGGCTCCCCCGGGTCGAATCCGGTGTCGCGGTCCCGGGCGCGCAGGGCGTCGACCTCCGCGTCCGTCGACAGGGCGACCGTACGGACATCGACCCGCCGGCCGGCCTTGAGGACCTGGACGGGGTTTCCGTCGTCGTCCGTGCCGAAGCCGGCGCCCACGACCGGGTGCCGTGCGATCACGTACGCCATCGCCTCGGCCAGCGCGTCGGTGTCCAGGCGCCGGTCGAAGGTGAACCAGCTCTGCGCGACGTAGTGTCCGGCCGTGCCCGCCAGCTGGGCCTGGAAGAACAGGCCGCGCTGGAGCGGGGTGACCGGTGCGGTGCGCTCGGCTGTCGTGGCGGCGTCGGCGATGTGCTCCAGCGCTCCGCGCCAGTGCGCGGTGATCTCGTCGGGGATGCCCTCGGCGAGGGTGAACTCGGCGAGCAGGCTGCCGGTCGCCTCGTCGGTCCAGGCGTTGACCTCGACGGCGTACGGGCTGCCCTGGTCGCCGCCGGTGAGGTGCAGCGCCTGGGACTCGCTGCCCCGGCCGAGGTAGTTGAACAGCACCTGCGGGCGGGCGGTGAGCAGCGGGGCCGTCTGCGGTTCGAGGTACCTGAGCTGACCGTAGGCGACGTGGGCGCGCTCGTCCGGCTGGCGTTCGGCGACCTCGCGGGCAGCGGCGACCGGGTCGGTGTGCGCGGTGAGCCGTACGGGTGCGATGGAGGTGAACCAGCCGACGGTACGGGTGTAGTCGTGCTGTTCGAGGACCGGGACCCGGCCGTGCCGCTCCAGTTCGATCGCGAGATCGGTGGGCGACGGCTGGACGCGGGTCAACGCGGTGCGCAGGGCGCCGCACAGCAGCTCGGTGAGACCGACGCCGAGTGCGGCGGGTGCGGTGCGGATGAGGCGGTCGCTCACGTCGGGGGCGAGCACGACGGTGGTCTCGCGCAGTCCGCCGACCGTGGGCAGCAGTTCGGGTGCCTGGAGCGTGGTGGTCCAGTGGCCGAGGTCGTCGAGTGCGTGGGTGGAGTGGAGCGTCAGTGCGTCCGCGTACTCGGCGTACGACGTGGTCGGCGGGGCCAGGGACTCGCCGCGGAGGGCCGCGGCCAGGTCGTCCAGCAGGATCAGCCAGGAGACCGAGTCGACGGCGAGGTGGTGCACGGTGACCACGAGGGTCCGGCTCGCCTCCAGCCACGCGAAGGCGATGACGTTGCCGGACTCGGGGTCGAGCTGTGCGGCGGCCTTGTTCGCCACGGCCGTGGCGTCGGTGGTGTCCGGGCGTACGACGGTGACTTCGTGGGGCGGTTCGGTGCGCAGGGCCCATACGCCGTGCGTGGTGCGGAGGCGCAGTCGCAGGGTCGGGTGTGCTGCGACGACCGCGTTCGCTGCGCGCCGGGCGTCCGTGAAGGTCGTGCCTTCCGGGGCCTGGAGGGTTCTGGCCTGGGCGAATCGGGTGAGGGAGCCGCCTAGTTCGCGCTGGCGCAGGATGATCGGGGTGGGGGTGAGGGGGCCGTCCTCGCGGTGGGTGGGGGCTGCTGTCTGCGGTGTGCTCGTCGGCAGGTTGTCGGCCAGTGCGCGGGGGGTTTTGAGGAGGAAGACGTCCCGGGGTGAGATCTGCAGGCCGAGGGTTCGGGCGCGGTTCACGACCGAGATGGCGACGATGCTGTCGCCTCCGGCGTGGAAGAAGTCGGTGTCGGGGTCTATTTCCGAGCCGGGCAGTGTTTGGGTGAAGATCTCGATGAGGGTGGTGACTGCTGAGTTCTTGTCTGCGGGTGCGTGGGGGCTGGTCGCGCAGTTCCCCGCGCCCCTGAGGGGCATAGCCGCACGCTCGGTCAGGATCTTCCGGTCCAGCTTGCCGTTTACCGTCAGCGGGAGGGCGTCGGTCGTGAGGAACCGGCCCGGGACCATGTGCACGGGCAGCTTCCTGGACAGCAACTCGACGAAGTTGCCCGGCACTTCGCCCACCACATGGGCGACCAAGTGATCGCCGGTGTCCGCCACCGTGACGGCCACGTCCACCACACCGTCGAGTTCCCGTACGGCGGACTCGACCTCGCCCAGCTCGATGCGGAAGCCCTTCAGCTGTACCTGGTCGTCGGCGCGGCCGGTGAACTGCAGTTCGCCGTCGAGGGTGCGGATGGCCAGGTCGCCCGTGTGGTACATGCGGGAGCCGTCGTCCGCGAACGGGTTCGCCACGAAGCGGCCGGCGGTGAGGCCGGGCCTGCCGAGGTAGCCGAGCGACACCTGGTCGCCCGCGACGTAGATGGCGCCGACCTTGCCGGGCGGCACCGGGCGGAGGCGGTCGTCGAGCAGGTAGGTGACCAGGCCGGGGATCGGGCCGCCGATCGGGCTGACGTCGTCGCCGGGTCCGAAGTCCTCGTCGGTGAGCACCCGGTGGGTGACGTGCACGGTCGTCTCGGTGATGCCGTACATGTTGACCAGCTCGGGCACGCCCGTGCCGTGCCGCTCGACCCAGCCGCGCAGCCGCCCGAGGTCCAGGGCCTCGCCGCCGAAAATGATCCGGCGCAGTGCGGGCAGCGGCTCGCCTGCGATTCGGTCGGCCTCGATGAACTGGTAGAACGCCGACGGGGTCTGGTTGAGCACGGTGACTCCGCGCTCGCGGACGAGCCGGTGGAAGTCGACCGGGGAGCGCGTCAGCCCGTACTCGGGCACCAGCAGCTCACCGCCGTACGCCAGCGCGCCCCACAGCTCCCAGACCGCGAAATCGAAGGAGAAGGAGTGGAACTGGACCCACACGTCCCGCGGGCCGAAGTCCATGTCGGGCTGGGTGTTGGCGAGCAGCGAGACCACGCTGGAGTGCGGGACGGCGACGCCCTTGGGCCTGCCGGTCGATCCGGACGTGTAGATCACGTAGGCGGGGTTGTGCCAGCTCACCTCGGGCTCGGTGGCGACATCGGCCACCGGCAGCTCGTCGCCCTGGACGAGCACCCGTGCCGGTACGTCCGCCCTGGCCAGCAGCCGTGTGAAGCGGTCGCGCTGCTCGCTGTCCACCAGTACGACCTGGGGGGCCGCGTCGGCGAGGATGTACTCCAGCCGGTCGTCCGGGTACGCCAGGTCGAGCGGGACGTACGCGCCGCCCGCGCTGACGATCGCGACCAGGGCCACGACCTGCTCCAGGGAGCGCGGGACAGCGACCGCGACCCGCTTACCCGGGCCGACGCCGACCGCACGCAGGGCGGAGGCCAATTGGTTCTTGGTGTCGGCCAGTTCGCCGTAGGTCAGGGACCGGGTGCCGCCGTCGAGGCCGCACTGGGTGACGGCGGTGGCGGCGGGGTCGCGGCGGGCGGCGGCGTCGAACAGTCCGCCCAGCGTGGTCGGGGTGATCGGTGCGGGGCGCCGCTCGCTCTCGGGTGCCAGGTCTCCGACCGGGGTGTCCGGCCGGGTGAGCAGGCCGGTGAGGGTGCGGGTGAACGTGTGCAGGATCGCCCTGGCGGTCGTCTCCCGCAGCAGTTCGGCGTCGTAGATCAGGTTGAAGCGCGGTCGTCCGTCGAGCGCGCGCTCGACCACCAGCGTCAACGGGTAGTGCGGGGCGCCCTCGTTGACGAGGTCGTAGATGACCAGTGTGTCGCCGGGGCGTCGCAGGGCGGCGACGTCGGTCGCGACGTCGAAGACCACGAGGGTGTCGAACAGGGAGCCCGCGCCGGCCTGTCGGCCGATCCTCGCCAGGGAGACGTGCTGGTGCGGCAGCACCGCGCTCTGGTGCTCCCGTACCGAGGCGAGCAGGTCGGAAGAGGTGGTTCCGGCGGCCCAACGGGCGCGTACGGGGATGGTGTTGATGAACAGGCCCACCATGTCCCCGATGCCGGGCACCTCGGCGTCCCGGCCCGAGACGGTGGAGCCGAACACGACGTCGCTGCCGTGCAGGATGCCGCCGAGCGTCACGGCCCAAGCGCTGTGCACGGCCACGCTGAGCGGCACGCCGGCCTCGCGGACGGCGGCGTCGAGGTCGCCCTCCGGCTCCACGGCGGTGTCGGCGAACCGGTCGGACGGGGTGTGGTCCTCGGCGACCAGTGAGGGGCCGGGCAGGTCGGCGAGTTCGGTGCGCCAGACGCGGTCGCTCTCGTCGTCGTCCCGTCCGGCGAGCCAGTGCACATAGTCGGCGAAGCCGCCGATCGGGTAGACGGTCCCCGGGGCGTGGTACTCGGCCAGCAGTGCGCGGAGCATCGGCGGCACCGACCAGCCGTCGGCGATGATGTGGTGCACGGTCTGCACCAGGACGTTCCGGCCGGATCCCGCGCGGACGAGCGTGTACCGCATCAGCGGGCCGGTGGCCAGGTCGAAGCCGGCGCGGCGGTCCCGCTCGGCGAGGTCGCGTATCTCCTCGTCGGTGATGCCGGGCCGGTCCAGCGTGGTGAAGGGGGCCCGCACTCCGCTTTCCAGCACGGAGACCACACGGCCGTCGGCGAGGGCGGTGAACCGCGCGGCCAGGTTCGGGAACAGGGTGAGCAGCCGGGTGGCCGCCGCGGCGAGCCGGTCGGTGTCCACCTCGCCGTCCAGGGTGAGGAGTTGCTGCTCGACGTAGGCGCCAGCCGAGTCGTCGTCGAAGACCGAGTGGAAGTAGAGGCCTTCCTGGAGCGGGGTCAGCGGCAGGATGTCCCGCAGCTCCGGGCCGTCGAGGGCGTCGACGTCGGTCTGGGTGAGCGGCACCAGGGGGAAGTCGCTGGGCGAGTGGCCGCCCTGGTCGAGAGCGGCCAGTCCGGCGAGGGCCACCCGGAAGTGGTCGCCGATGGCCGTGATGTCCGCGTCGGTGAACATCCCGTCGGGCCAGGAGATCGTGGTGACCAGCTCGTAGTCGCCGGTGGAGGCGGCGGGTTCGGCGATCGCGTTGAACTCCAGGGCGCGGGGCAGGCGCATCTCCGGGTCGCGCTTCTCGCCCAACTGGCCGGTGGTGCCGGCGAGCTGCCAGTCGCCGGGGGCGCCGGCGGCGAAGCGGCCCAGGTAGTTGAAGAGCACCTGCGGCGCGGGGGCGTCGAATTCGCTGCCGGCGAGGTAGCGCAGGGCGCCGTAGGAGACGCCGTTGTCCGGTACCCGGGCGAGGTCTTCCTTGACGGCCTTGAGGGCGGCGGTCAGATACGCGGGGGTGGTGAGGTCGTCCGCCGTGCCGGGGTCGACGGTCACCGGGAAGAGGGTGGTGAACCAGCCGACGGTCCGGGACAGTTCCGGTTCGAAGCCGGCGGAGCCCGCAACGAACTGCCCTTCGCGGCCGTGGCCTTCGAGTTCGATGTGCGCGAACGTCTGGTCCTGGCCGAGGTCGCGGCGCCAGCGGGCGAGGGCGACGGAGAGCGCGGTCAGCAGGACGTCGTTGACGCCCGCGTGGAACTTCGCCGGGATCTCGCCCAGCAGGGCGGCCGTGATCTCGGGGCCGACCGAGACGGTCCGCAGCCGCTCGTGCGCGACGGTGTCGGCCTCGGACAGGGCGCGCCTGCCGATCGGCTGGTCCTGTCCCGGCAGGGGGCGCCGGTAGTAGGCGCTGTCCGCGTCGAACGCGGCGCGTTCCAGCAGCTGGGTCCAGCGCCGGAACGACGTGCCCACCGGGGGCAGTTCGATCGGCGTGCCGGAGGTGAACTGCCGCCAGGCGGTGGCCAGGTCCTCCATCAGGACGCGCCAGGACACGCCGTCGATCACCACGTGGTGGGCGACCAGGACCAGTTGCCGTGCCGCGCGGCGCCAGACGGCGCGCAGCATGGCGCCGCCGTCGGGGTCCAGCCCCTCGGTGGCGAGGGCGACGCACTCCTCGACCGGCAGATCACTCTCCTGCCAGGTCACGGACGCCCCGTCCGCGTCCGGGATGTCGAAGCTCCAGTCGTCGCCGCGGACCAGCTTGGCGCGCAGCATGTCGTGGTGCCGGACGAGGGCCGAGAGGGTTTCGTCGAGGGCGTCCGCCGTCAGGTCGGCCGGGGTGTTGAGCACCACGGACTGGACGAAGCCGTCGACGGCGTCGGTGGTCTCGCCGAGCCACTGCACGATGGGCGATCCGACGACGGTTCCGGTGGCGATGTCGCCGTGGTCCGTGGCGGAGACGTCCTCGCGGCTCGCGACCGCCGCCAGTGCGCCCACGGTGGTGTGGGTGAAGATCTGCCGTGCCGTGACATGGAGGCCCTCGTCGCGCAGGGCGCTCAGCAGGGAGATGGCCAGGATGCTGTCGCCGCCGAGCTGGAAGAAGTCCTGGTCGACACCGACCTCGTCGAGCCGCAGCACCTGCGCGACCGCTGCGCACACGGCGCGCTCGTCGTCGGTGGTGGGGCGGACGAGGGAGCCCGTGTCGATCGTGGGCTCGGGCAGGGCGTTGCGGTCGAGCTTGCCGTTGGCGGTGAGCGGGAACGCGTCCATCACGACGAGGTGGGTCGGCACCATGTACTCGACCATGTGCTCGGTCGCCCACGCCTTGACCTCGTCCGCCCGGAGGTCCTCGCTGCCGGCGGCCGGGATGACGTAGCCGACGAGGTAGGTGCCGCCCGCCGAGTTCTTCTTCGCGACGACGCAGGTGTGCCGGACCCGGGGGTGTTCGGCGAGGCCGGCCTCGACGTCCTCTATCTCCAGCCGCATGCCGCGGATCTTGATCTGGTTGTCGGCGCGGCCGAGGAAGTCCAGCGATCCGTCCGGGGCGAAGCGCGCGAGGTCGCCTGTGCGGTACAGCCGGGAGCCGTCGGAGGCGAAGGGGTTGGCCACGAACCGGGAGGCGGTCAGGCCGGGGGCGCCCACGTAGCCGCGGCCCAGGAGGAAGCCGCCTACGTAGAGTTCGCCGCCGACCCCGACGGGGACCGGGCGCAGCTCCTCGTCCAGGACGTACAGCTGGGTGTTGGGGTTGGCCTTGCCGATCGACGTCGACAGGCGTTCCGCGGCGCCCCGGTAGATGACGTGCGAGACGCCGATCGTCGTCTCGGCGGGGCCGTAGCCGTGGTACATGGGGATGTCGAGCTTGGTGCGGAACCGCTCGTACAGCTCGGGGGTGAGCACCTCGCCGCCGCACCACACGTGGCGCAGGCTGTCCAGGCGGCCGGTGTCGCCGGCCATCTCCAGCAGCACGTCCAGCATGGACGACACCAGGTAGGTGAAGGTGACGCGCTGTTCGGCGATGACGCTCAGCAGATGGTGCGGGTCGCGTTCGCCGCCGGTGCGCAGGACCACCAGCCTGCCGCCGGAGACCAGGGGCAGGAAGATCTCGTTGATGGATATGTCGAAGGACAGCGGCGCCTTGAACAGCGAGGCGTCGTCGTGGCCGAAGCCCAGGATCTCGTTCACCTGCCAGAGCAGGCGCTCGCTGATCGCCTCGTGCCGGATCATCGCGCCCTTGGGCCGCCCGGTCGAACCGGACGTGAAGATGACATAGGCCAGGGCGTCGCCGAGGACGGTGACGCCGGTGCCCTCGGCGGGGTAGGAGGCGTAACCCCAGTCGCCGAGGTCGACGGCCACGGCCTCCGGTTCGGCCGGGTCGTGCTCGCCCGAGGCGTTGAGCTGCAGGACGACCCTGGCGTCTTCGATGACGACGGCCCGGCGCGCGGCGGGCCACTGCGGGTCGAGCGGGACGAACGCGCATCCGGCCTGGAGTGCGGCGAGCAGCCCGATCACCATGTCGGCGGAGCGGGTCAGGGAGATACCGACGACCTGTTCGTGGCCCAGTCCGCGGGCGATGAGGTGGTGGGCCAGCTGGCTGGAGAGGTCGGCCGCCTGACGGTAGGTCAGCGACCGGTGCTCGTCGACGATGGCGACGGCGTCCGGTCTGGTGCGCGCCTGCTCCCGGAACATCTCGACGATGGTCGGGCGGACCCGGTCGGCCTCGTTGTCGTTCCACTCGGCCAGGGTGCGGAGCCGGGCGGCCACGCTGGACGGGCCGATGGTGCCGAGGGGCCGGTCGGGGAAGTCGGCCAGGTCGTCGAGCGCGAGCTGCGCGTCGGCCGGCGTGATGTCTTCCGGGACGGTGATGCTCCGGCCGTCCGGGCTCACGTCCCAGCCGCCGGGCGCGGTCCCGCCGTTGTCGACCCATCCGAGGACGTCTGCGAAGAGCGTGCCGGGGGTGAGGTCGATGCCGTCAGGGCTCTGCCCCGTCGCCCAGTACGACAGACCGATGGCGCAGGCTTCGGCGATGGTCCTGTCCGGGTAGTCACCTGTGCGCCGGCGGACATCTGCCAGGCGGGTGGGAGAAAGCAGTGCGAGACGAGCGCGCGGTTCCATCATCGAAGACTCAGCGTCCCTTCCAGAATGTGGAGTTAGGCTAACCTAAATAAGGGTTGCCTAACTACCCTCTCGCCAGGCCCGCCACAGTCGTGCGTACCGGCCGCCCAGAGCCACGAGTTCCTCGTGTGTGCCCTGCTCCACGACGCGTCCCGCGTCCAGCACGGCGATCCGGTCGGCGGCCATCGCCTGGGTCAGCCGGTGCGCCACGAACAGCGTCGTCCGGCCCGCGCAGGCGGCCAGTACGGCCCGCTCCAGCTCGGCGGCTCCCTCGCTGCCGGCCTCCGCGGTCGACTCGTCGAGCACCACCACCGGTGCCCGGCCCAGCACCAGCCGGGCCAGCGCGATCTGGGCGACCTTGGTGACGTCCAGGCGCTCTCCGCCCTCGCCGACCGAGGTGTTCAGACCCTCGGGCAGCGCGTCCACCCAGCCGTCGGCGCCGACGGTGCGCAGGGCGTCCAGCAGTTCGGCGTCGGTCGCCTCCGGCGCGGCCAGCCGCAGGTCCTCGGCGAGCGGACCGGAGAACACATGCGTCTCCTGCGTCAGGATGCTCACCAGGGCCCGCGCCCCGGCCTCGTCCAGGCCGGCGAGGTCGGTGGGCCCGACCCGCACGGACCCGGCTTCCGGGGTCCCTATGCCGGCGATCAGCGCGGCCAGAGTCGTCTTGCCCGCGCCCGTCGCCCCCACCAGGGCGAGCGAACCACCGGCGGGAATGGTCAGGTCGACGTCCCGCAGCACCGGATCCTCGGTGCCGGGATAACGGAACGTCAGCCCCCGCACCACCACCGGGTATGAACCGGCCTCGGCCGCCGGGACGGACTCGTCGCCCACCAGTCGCTCCTCGGCGGCCTCCCCCAGCACCCCGACCAGACGGGTCAGGCTCGCGCCCGACTTCTGCGCCTCGTCGAAGGTGAACATGATGGCGCCCAGCGGGGTGAACAGCCGGTGGAACAGCAGCGGAGCCGCCGACACCTCGCCGAGGCTGGCGGCGTCGGCCTCCAGCAGGGCGTACCCCACGACGAGGATCAGGACGAGCCCGATGAACTCGGCGCGGTTCTCCCGGCCGACGAACCGGCCGAAGAACCGGAACACCTCGATGCCGAGGTCGCGCACCCGCCATGACTCGCTGGTGACCTTCTCGCGGAAGGCGCCCTCGAGGCGGTACGCGCGGACCGTGTCGATGCCGTCCAGACCGCTGATGAACGCCTGCGCCCGGTCGGCCTGGGCCACCCGCTGCTTCTGGTAGAGCGGGGCGGACCGGGGCAGATACCAGCGCAGGGCCAGGGCGTACGCGGGCAGCGCGCCGGCGCCCGCCAGGCCGAGCCGCCAGTCGAGACCGAACATGCCGAGGGTGGCGATGACGACCAGCACGCCCGCCGAGAACACGGTGGGGACGGCCGTGCGGATGCCCTTGGACAGCACGGCCACGTCGTCACCGACCCGGGAGAGCACATCTCCCCGGCCGACCTGTTCGATCCGGGCGCTCGGCATCCCGAGCACCGCCCGGACGGCGCCTTCGCGCAGCCGGGCGAGGAGATCCGCGCCCAGCCGTCCGATCAGATAGGTCGAGACCGCGGTGGCCGCCGCGCCGAGCAGCGCGGCGGCACCGATCAACACACCGATCGTGACCAGGATCGAGCGTTCCTCGCCCCCGACGACCCCGTCGACCACCCGGCCGAGCAGGAGCACCGGGAGCACCTGGAGCGCCGCCCCCGCGACCGTGGTGAGCACGGTCGCGGTGGTCAGCCAGGGCATCTCACGGCAGTGTGCCGTGACCCATCGGGTGGCCTCGCGTCCGGTCGTCGTGCGCAGGGTCGCCGGGGCGGGGCGCGTCGCGGTGGTGCTCACTTACTGATCGACCGACTTGACGAGCTCGTCGATCGCGTACGGCATGGACAGCAGGGTGCCCTGGGAGATGGCCGCGCCGACCGCGGGTCCCTCGCTGTCGAGCAGGTACGACACGTTGCCCTTCTTCACGGCGTCCAGGTTGGCGAAGAGCTTGAACTTCTTCAGCGCCTCGGTGTCGGCCTTGTCGTTGATGACGAAGATGTGGTCGACGTCGACGAGGTCGACGCGCTCCGGCGAGAGCTGAGTGTAGAAGCTGCCGCCCGCGATCTTGTCGATCTCGGTCTGGTACTTGTAGCCGATGCCCGTGACGAGTCGTCCGCGGACGTCGGTGGAGGTGAACGGCGCCACCGAGTCCTTGTACCAGGACAGCGCGACGGCGGTTTCCTTCCCGAGCTCGGGGTGTTCCTTCTTGGCGGTGTCGAGCTGGCCCTGGATGTCCTGGACCATCTTCTCGCCCTCCTTGGCCTTGCCGAGGGCCTTGGCGATGTGGAGCGCGTTGTCCTGCCAGGGGGCGCTGAAGGGCTCCTTCTCGGCCTTGGTGCGCGCCACCGTCGGGGCGATCTTGGACAGCTTGTCGTAGGCGGCCTTGTCGATCTCGGAGTAGACCGCGACGATCAGGTCCGGGCGCAGGGCGGCGATCTTCTCGTAGTTGGGGCCGGAGTCGCCGTTCTTCATGACGACCTCGGGCTTGGTGTCGCCCCACTTGTCCTTCACCCAGGGCCACTGGGTGTTGATGTCAGGGCTCTTGCCCGGGGGGTTCGGGTACTGGTCGACCATGCCGACGGGCTTGATGCCGAACGCGAGGATGGTCTGGTCGTCGGTGTAGCCGACGGAGACGACCCGCTTGGGCGCCTTGTCGACCGTCGTGGATCCGAAGGCGTGCTCCACGGTCACCGGGAAGGCGCCGGCGGCCGCGGCCTGCGTGCCGTCGTTCTGCTGATCCGTCTTGTCCGCCGAGTCGGAACCGCATCCCGCGAGGAGACCGACGCCGAGGGTGGCGGCGGTCAGTATCGCCGCCATGCGCCGCCAGGGCCTGCTGAGCGTCGTTCGGTGGAGGAGCATCCAAAACCCCTTGCTTTCGCGCTAGTTCACTGCACCCTCGCCTAAGGGCAGGCAAACCTTACCGTGAGGGAGTGAGGTTAGCCTAGCCTTACTTCTCCGTCTTTATCGGGATGTGTCCAACTGGACGTGTGTGCGACCGATCGGGACGATGAGCGGCCGGTCACCCACCGGGTCGTCGATGACCCGGGCGCGCAGCCCGAACGCCTCGTGCAGCAGCTCGGCGGTGATCACGTCGCGCGGGTGGCCCTGCGCCAGGACCGAGCCCTCCCGCATCACCACGAGGTTGTCGCTGTAGCGCGTGGCCAGGTTGAGGTCGTGCAGCACCATGACGACCGTGCAGCCCGACTCGTGCAGGTCGTCCACGAGGTCCAGGACGTCGATCGCGTGCGCCAGGTCCAGATAGGTCGTCGGCTCGTCCAGCAGCAGCAGATCGGTGCCCTGAGCCAGCGTCATGGAGATCCAGACGCGCTGGCGCTGCCCGCCGGACAGCGCGTCGACCGGGCGGTCCGCCAGATCGGACACGCCCGTCATGGCCAGCGCGCGCTCCACCACCTCGGCGTCGTCCGAGGACCACTGCCGCAGCCAGCTCTGGTGCGGATGACGGCCCCTGGCGACCAGGTCGGCCACCGTCAGCCCTTCCGGGGCGACCGGCGCCTGCGGCAGCAGACCGAGCTTCTTCGCCACGTCCCGGGTCCTGAGCCGGCCGATGTCCTCGCCGTCCAGGACGACCGAGCCCCCGGTCGGCTTGAGCAGCCGGGACAGCGTCTTCAACAGGGTTGATTTACCACAGCCGTTGGGGCCGATGATCGTGGTGACCACGCCCGGCGGTATCGCCACGTCGAGCCCGTCGATGACGACCCGGCCGCCGTACCCGACCGTGACGCCCCTGGCTGCCAACCGCGAGGCGGCGTCGACCCCGGCCTTCGTCCGGTTGATGGACTGTGCGACCACAAGCCCCCCTTACTTAGGTATGCCTGACTCTTGTACACCTATCTGAGGTTCGCCCGCACCAGCAGATAGACGAGGAAGGGGCCGCCGATCGCGGCGGTGACCACGCCGACCGGGAGCGAGACCGGCAGCGCCGTGCGCGCGACCAGGTCCGAGCCGATCAGCAGCAACGAGCCCACGAGGCCCGAGGCCACCATCGGCGGTGTCGGGCACCGCGCCAGACGCATCGCCACCTGCGGCGCCACCAGCGCGACGAACGGGACCGGACCCGCCGCGCTCACCGCCACACCGGCCAGCAGCACGGCGCACAGCAGCAGGACCGCCCGCACCGCCGCGTACCGGACGCCCAGGCCGGCGGCGACCTCGTCGCCGAAGTGCATCGGCTTGAACTGGAACGCGACGAAGGACACCACGACGAAGAGGACGAGCGAGCACCACAGCGCCACCCACACCTCGCTCCACTCGCGGTCCTCCAGCGAACCGACGAGCCACGCCTGGGCCTTGGCCACGTCCCTGATGTCGGCCGTGACGAGCAGCCACGTCGTGATCGCCTCCATCACGGCGCTCACGGAGATGCCGATGAGGATGAGCCGGAAGCCGTCGACCCCGCGCCGCCAGGCCAGGAAGTACACCAGCAGGCCGGTGCCGAGCCCGCCGGCGAGCGCCGCCGCGGACAGGCCCATGGAGTCCACGACCGCGGCCGCGGTCCCGCCCGACACGGTCACGGCGAACACCGCGACCGCGCTGGCTCCCGGGATGATGCCCAGAACGTCCGGGCTGGCCAGGGGGTTGCGGGCGATGGACTGCGTGATCGCCCCGGACACCCCCAGCGCGATGCCCACGACGAGTCCGGCCAGGGCACGCGGCATCCGCAGGTCCATGATCACGAACTGGTCGACCTGCTCGCCCCGCCCGAGGATCGTCGCGATCACCCGCGACAGGCTGATGGGGAAGTCCCCGACGCCGATGGACAGACAGAACACCAGGAAGGTCGCCGTCGCCAGCAGCAGCGTCACGCACAGGACCCAGGGCCGCCAGACGAACGACACCCGGCCGAGCCGTACGCCCGGCAGCACCGACGGCTTCACATCTGTCACGTTCATGCTTTCCTGAACTTTCCGCGCCACACCAGAACCGCGAAGAACGGGGCGCCCAGGAGCGCCACGAGGACGCCCGCGTCCAACTCGCCCGGCCTCACCACCAGTCGGCCCACGATGTCGCAGACCAGCAGGACGACGGCCCCGAGCAGACCGGCGTAGGGCACCAGCCAGCGGTAGTCCGGCCCGGTCAGGTACCGGGCCACGTGGGCCACCATGAGCCCGAGGAACGCGATGGGCCCGCAGGCCGCCGTCGCCGCGCCCGCCAGCAGGGTGATGGACGCGATGCCGACGGTCCGGCTCAGCGCGATGTTCACGCCCAGTCCCCGCGCCACGTCGTCCCCCAGGTTGAGCAGGTTCAGGGAGGGCAGCGTGGTCAGGGCCAGCACGAGACCGGCGGCGATGAAGGCGGTGACGGGCCAGATGACGTCGAATCCGACCCCGTTCAGGGAGCCCGAGTTCCAGAACCGCAGGGCGTTCAGAGCCTGTTGGTCCGAGAGCGCGACCGCCGTGGTCATCGCCGCCAGGAACACCGTGACCCCTTGTCCGGCCAGGGCGAGCGTCAGCGGGTTGCCGGCGCCCCGGCCGATGCTCGCCAGCCCGAACACGACGACACCGGCGATCCCCGCCCCCAGGAAGGCGAACCAGACGTACTGGAACGGGTTGCCGAGCCCGAACACGGAGATCGCCACCACGACCGCGAACGAGGCTCCCGAGTTCACGCCCAGCAGGCCCGTGTCGGCGATCGGATTGCGCGTGTACCCCTGGATCAACGCCCCGCCGACACCCAGGGCGATACCCGCCACGACCCCGAGGATCGTCCGGGGCACCCGCACGGTCTGCACGATGAGCCGGATCTCGGTGAGCCGCTGGTCGGACTCCGGGGCCGCGAACAGCCCGTGCCACACATCGGTGGGGCTCAACGCGCGCGCTCCGACGGCCAACGACAGCACCGCGGCGATCACCAGGAGCGCCACGAGGGTGCCCAAACCCACGACCCGCCGCCGACGGGCCTTCGACGAGCCCCTGGTCGCGGGGCGCTCAACTGCAGCAGTCGTGCCCATGTCGACGTACGTTATCCCTTGTGCGGTCGGCGACTTGATCCGGACAGAGGTGCGACCACCCGCTCGCTAACGGGCGGGGCTGCCGGTGTCGTCGGCGAGCGTCCGGGCGTCCTCCGGGGCGGGTCCGGAGCCACGGCCGAGGAGCGAGTCCAGTATCTCGCCCACCCTGATGGCCGTGTTGGAGAGCAGGGACGACGTGATGCCGTGCGTGTGCTCGGTGCCGCCCTGGAGGTAGATGCCGCAGCGCAGGTCGGGGTCGGTCGCGATGCGGTAGTCGCGCTCGACGCGCACCCGGCCCTCGTCGTCGCGGGCGCAGCGGTCGGCGACCTCGCCGAGCAGGCCGGTCGGGTCGGCCTGGCTGTAGCCGGTGGCGAAGACCACGACGTCCGCGTCCAGGTCGGTCTCCTCGCCGGTGACGAGGGACGTCACGGTGGCCCGGGCGCCGGCCGGCGTCTCCTTGACCCCGGTGAGCCTGGAGACGTTGAGGAAGCGCAGACGCTCGGTGCCCAGGACCTTCTCCTGGTACGACTGCCGGTAGAGGTCGTCGATGAGGTCGATGTCCACCACGGAGTAGTTGGTGTTGCCGTGGTAGTCCATCAGCCGGCGCTTGACGTCCTCGGGGGCCGAGAAGTACTCGTCGACCGCCTGGGGGTCGAAGATGCGGTTGGCGAAGGCGCTGTCGTCGGCGGGGCTGTAGCCGTAACGGGAGAAGACGGCGCAGACCTCGGCCTCGGGGAAGCGCCGGTGCAGATAGGCGACGTTCTCGGCGGCGCTCTGTCCGGCGCCCACGACGACGAACCGCTCGGGTGACGTGCCCTCCAGCTCGTCGACTTTGGCGAGCAGTTCGGAGTTGTGCCAGACGCGGTCACCGCGCTCCACGCCCTCGGGCATGAGGGGGCGCAGCCCGGTGCCGATGACGAGGTTGCGGGCCCGGTGGACCTCGAGCCCCTCCCCCGACCGGACGGTCACGTCGAGGTACTCCACGACGCCGTCACGGGTCACGGGTGCGACGCCGACGACCTCGTGGCCGTAGGAGACCATGTCGTCGACCTGGGCCGCCGCCCACTCGAAGTAGTCGTGGAACTCCACACGCAGCGGGAAGAGGTTCTTGTGGTTGATGAAGTCGATCAGCCGGCCCTTGCTCTGCAGGTAGCAGAGGAAGCTGTACTCGCTCGACGGGTTCCGCAGCGTCACCAGGTCCTTGAGGAAGGAGACCTGCATGGTGGCGTCGTCGATGAGCATGCCGCGGTGCCAGCCGAAGCGGGGCTGCTGCTCGAAGAAGTGAGCGGTGACCGCCTCCTGCCTGCCGACGCGCGCGTTGTGCTCGCGGAGCGCGATAGCCATGGCCACATTGGACGGTCCGAAGCCGATGCCAATGAGGTCGTGGACCGGTTGTGCGTCACCAGGAAGAACCTGCGACATGTCACTCCCATCGTGCGGGGCAGCCGCGTGTCAGGTGTGGAGGGAACGAAAGGTGGGCATGCCAACGAAGCGGCACGCCACGGAACTTAGGTGAGCCTAAGCTAAACCGGCGAAGCTGTCGACAGGACAAAACGGACTGCCGCCGGACGGGAACTCGCCAACTGGGGCACCACGACCCCCCGTTGCAGACTAAGGTAAGGCTTGCTTTACTTGCCTCGGCCATACCCTTGCTCTGAGGAGGAACCCCATGCGGGTCGTCATGTTCGGTTACCAGACCTGGGGGCATCGCACCCTGCAAGCCCTCCTGGAGTCCGAGCACGACGTCGTGCTGGTCGTGACGCACCCCAAGAGCGAGCACGCGTACGAGAAGATCTGGAGCGACTCGGTCGCCGACCTCGCCGAGGAGCACGGCGTCCCCGTACTGATCCGCAACCGCCCGGACGACGACGAGCTGTTCGAGCGCCTCAAGGAGGCCGACGCGGACATCATCGTGGCCAACAACTGGCGGACGTGGATCCCCCCGCGCATCTTCGACCTCCCGCGCCACGGCACGCTGAACGTGCACGACTCGCTGCTGCCGAAGTACGCCGGCTTCTCCCCGCTGATCTGGGCGCTCATCAACGGCGAGCCCGAGGTGGGCGTCACGGCGCACATGATGAACGACGAGCTCGACGCCGGTGACATCGTCCGGCAGGAGGCGGTGCCGGTCGGCCCGACGGACACCGCCACCGACCTCTTCCACAAGACCGTCGACCTCATCGCCCCGGTCACCATCGGCGCGCTCGGCCTCATCGCCTCCGGCCAGACCGAGTTCACCAAGCAGGACCGCTCCCAGGCGTCGTTCTTCCACAAGCGCGCCGACGAGGACAGCCGCATCGACTGGACCTGGCCGGCGGAGGACCTGGAGCGCCTGGTCCGCGCCCAGTCCGAGCCGTACCCCAGCGCCTACACCTTCCACCGCGGCAAGCGGCTCGACGTCCTGGCCGCGTTCGTGTCCGAGGGCCGCTACGGCGGCACCCCGGGCCGGATCTTCTACCGCGAGGGCGACGGCGTGGTGATCGTCGCCGGCGCCGACGCCCGCACCGGCCGCAACCAGGGCCTCGCCATCACCCGCGTACGCACCGAGGACGGCCGGGAACTGCCCGCCGCCGAGTACTTCACCTCCATGGGCGGCTACCTCACCAACCGCCCCTGACGTGCCGGCCCCGGTACGGTCCCGGGGCCGGCCGCACATCGC